>CAINWY010000097.1 GCA_903854645.1 uncultured bacterium
AATACACCGATCTACAATACTCCAGGATATAATACACCGATCTACAATACTCCAGGATATAATACACCGATCTACAATACTCCAGGATATAATACACCGATCTACAATACTCCAGGATATAATACACCGATCTACTAATAAAAAAACCACCAACAAAGTTGGTGGTTTTTTATAACTAATCTTCTAGTTGTGGTCTCTCTATAGTTTTTATTTCTATGTCTATAGCTTCGCCTGTTATACGCATTACATCTTTATCTATCTTTCTAAATTCATGATTTGATTTATTGAATTGATTTACTGTTGTCTCAAGAGCATTCCCCATCTTCTGGTGCATCTCCTCATAGCTTCTTAAATGTTTTCCAAGCTCTCCAACTCTTTTTACTATATCTTTAGCACTTTCTTCTATTTGCATCGCCTTTAGACCTTGTAGGACTGTCTGGAGGTATGCTAGGAATGAAGTAGGAGAAACTATTATAACCTTGTATTTACTCGCGGCTCTTTGGATGAGGTTTTCCGTATCTTCATTTATGGCGCCAATTTTATTAATAAGTAGATCATAGTATATAGCTTCGTGTGGAATGAACATAAAGGCAAAGTCCATCGTGCCTTTATCTGGTTGTATGTATTTTGCAGTCTCGGTAATTCTATTCTTCAAGTCATTTACAAAAACTTTTTCCAATCTATCTTTTTCTGTTTTGTCAGTTGTTTCAGAAATTCTATTATAATTCTCGAGAGAGAATTTTGAGTCTATAGGGATTATTTTGTCTTTCACGAATACAGCAGCATCCACGATTGTGCCATCGGGAAAAGGGTACTGCATCTGGTAGCTTCCTGGAGGCATTATATTTTTAAGAAGTGTCTCAAGGTAATATTCTCCAAGTATTCCTCGCTGCTTTGGATTCTTGAGTATGTCTTGGAGATTTTGAAGCTGGTCGGCAAAAGAAACGACCTGCTTGTTAGTCTCATCAAGGCGTGTAATCTTCTCCGTGATATCAGCAATAATTCTCGAAGTTTCACTGGACTGGAAACGCATAGTTTGATTTATTTCCTTTTGAGATTCACCGAGCTTACTATCTATAGTACGAGATAATTCATTGATTTGATTAAGTAAAAGCTGCACAGAATTGTCTGCTTTTTCTAGGGGCTCTTTTTTAGATAATAAAACAACCCCGACAATTATACCGATTATGATAATAACAAGAAGAATTATAATTAAAGTATTCATATTTTTATTATATCATTTTGCCCAAATAGTGTCTTAAGGTATAGATCCAATCTTCTTCATTGTCAGGGTTAAGCTCCTTTTGAGAAAGCATCCAGTCTAGATAATTTCTATCAATTCTCGCTACTTCCTCCACAGTCTTGCCATTGTGTTTACCAAAGTTGAATACATTCATAAGGGAAGGTTTGGAAGATATTTCTATCATTCTTTCTATTGCTTTGTCTTGGTCAATTTTTTCTTCCTTTATTAGTTTAGTTAGTAATCTTTCAAAAAGTTTTTCCAAAACGAGCACATCACCGAGTGCATCATGCGCCTCTGCTTCTATCTCTATATCTAGATAGTATCTCAAATATTGTAGCTTGTATTGGGGGATTACGTTTTCTTTATCTAAAAAGCGTGCAACACGAAGAGTGCAAATAAAATTGGCAGGGAAAATGTCCTCATTAGCTATTATAGCTAGGTCAAACTTTGCATTATGAGCAACTGCAACAGAATTTGGATCTTCAAAAAGAAGTTTAATGGTCCCATAATTTGAACTCTCTTTAAATAATGGCTTGTCAGCCACCATTTTGTTTGTTATGTGTGTGATGGCACTAGCTTCGGGTGGAATTGGGATTAGTGGTTTAAATAATTCTGAAAATACGATTGTTTCTGTTTTGTAAGCTAACTGACAGACAAAGTCTTTTTTAGGTTCATTGCCCGTTGTTTCAGTATCAAAAAATATAATTTGTTTCATATACTGGTATTCTATCATAAATTTGCTACAATATAGATATGACATTACACGAACAAATAAGAGAAAATATTAAAAAGAGTATGAAGTCGGGAGACAAGATTCGTCTCGAGGTCATGCGTGGCCTTGTGACAGCTTTTACAAATGAATTAGTCGCAACGGCTAGAACTCCGCAAGATATGCTTACAGATGAGGAAGTTATTAAAGTTATTACGAGAGCTGCCAAACAAAGGAAGGATTCCATAGAACAATTCACAAAAGGTGACCGTATGGACCTAGTAGATATCGAGAGTGACCAGCTACACATACTTGAAGAATTTTTACCAAAGCTTATGGAAGTTGAAGAGATAGAAGAAGTTGTGAAGGCAAAGATTGCTGAGCTTGCAGTTTTAGATTCATCCAAAAAAGGCATGTTCATGGCATCCATCATGAAAGATCTGAAAGGTAAGGCCGATGGAGCTATGGTAAAAGAAGTCGTAGATAGATTATTTGTTTAATTTTTTAAATATGAAAATTATTTTACATTGGGTTGTTATTTCAGCTGCAGTATTATTCTCTACTAGGGTTGTTTCTGGTATCGATGTGAATCCTTTATGGGTTGTACTTATAGTTGGTGCTTGTCTTACATTATTCAACATGTTCATCAAGCCAGTAGTTAGCTTGCTCACATTACCACTCAACATTGTCACTCTCGGAATATTTTCACTAATTGTGAATGGACTACTTTATTGGTATTTGGGGTCTATAATAAAAGGATTTTCTGTAGACTCCTTCTCGTCTGCTTTTATTGGAGCTTTAATAGTTTCTGTAATAGACTGGTTACTAAAAAAGATATTTCACCTAGAATTTTAATATTATATGGAGCATATCTCTATAACGGCAATAAAGCATTTTGTTGAAATTCACGCTATAATAGTTTATTTTATTATTTTTCTTGGAGTAATAATTGAGGGAGAAATAATTGTAATCTTTGCCGGTATATTTTCATTCCTTGGTTCTATACATATGGCGATAGCTTTTATTGCTATCATTTTAGGAGGTGCAACCAAGTCAATCTTAGGATATACGATAGGTTATTATCTAAACAAGCACCATTCACATAGACCGTTTATGAATAAGATTGAAGGTAGAATTTCTTACTTTCTTCCTCGTTTTAGAGAAAAACCATTCTGGTCTATTTTTGTTTCTAGATTTTTGATACTGGGTATCGGGTGGTTTACAGTTCTTTTCTCTGGCTACAAGAAGATACCACTAAAATTATATATCAAAGCCGAATCATATTCCTTGTTAATATGGTCTGTATCTATACTAGCCTTGGGTTACTTTTTTGGTTATACAGCTTTAGCAATTAGCAAAGATGTCAGGAATGTATTAATACTTATTCTTGTATTTTTTAT
>CAINWY010000098.1 GCA_903854645.1 uncultured bacterium
ATCTAGAACACTAGATTAAAAGTGATTTTTTATGTTATTATAAATATATGATGCTAATAGTAGGATTAGGAAACCCAGGACAAGAATATGAAAACACTCGCCATAATAGCGGGAGGATTATTTTGGAGAAAATTGCAAAAGCAAATGATTTTTCAGATTGGAAAGATGATATGAAATCAAAATCTTTTCGATCAAAAGGAGAATTAAATGGTGAGAAAATAGAATTTCTTTTACCAAATACTTTTATGAATAATTCAGGGAATGCAGTTTGTCAGATGATAGATAATCCGAAGAAATTGAAAAATTTAGTCGTCGTCTATGACGATATGGATTTACCTGTAGGTACACTGAAAATTTCTTTTAATCGTAGTTCAGGCGGACATAATGGAGTGGAATCTATCATAAAGAAGGTAAAATCTCGTGAGTTTGTACGTATACGTATCGGAGTCTGTCCTGTCACTTCTACTGGTAAATTTAGGAAGCCAAAAGGGGAGGAAGCAGTCCTTAAATTTTTACTCGGTGTTTTCAAAGAAGATGAGTTAAAAACCCTTAAAATGGAAGCCAAAAAGGTAGCTGAAATTATAGCCATGCTATCAAGTGAAGGTAAGGATAAGGCAATGACACTATTTAATTAATAATTAGGAATTAATAATTAAGAATTTTAAATTCAGATACCATAATAGCACCAAATTTACGAAGTAAATTTGGTGCTATTTAATTGGCAATTAATATTTTTTAAGTAGTAATTATTTTACTTCTTCAATTTTCTTTTCACTATCTAGGTGAACTAAAGTCATTCTCTGATCCTTTGGTTCAAATAGAGTTACCTGGAAGTTGTAAGTCTTTCCCATTTCAAGTGTCTTCTTTAACTTCTCTTCAGATCCAAAGCTTGAGTTGTGGACGAGTCCGGCAACACCTTGCTTGATAGATACGAGAGCTCCGTGCTTGTTGAATTTGATAACTACTCCTGAGACTATGTCTCCCTTCTTGAGTACTCCATCAAATTCTTTCCAAGGATTTTCTTTCAAAGCTTTAATAGATAGAGAAATCTTTCCATCCTTTATATCAATTATTTTAGCTTTAACCTTTTCTCCTATTTTAAACATTGAGCGAGGATCCTCTACTAGACCCCAATCTATTTCAGATATGTGTACTAGTCCTTCTAGTCCTTCTTCAACCTTTAGGAATACTCCGAAGTCTACGATTCCGGCAACAGTGCATTCTATCTCATCTCCGATTCCATACTTACCGATTATTTCTTTACGTTCCTCTGGATTATTGTCTTTTTCAGAGAAGATTAGCTTGCCTTCTTTTGGAAGTGCTGAGATCATAACTACACTGATTCTTTTACCAACGAGTGTCTTTAGAGCCTTAAGAATCTTGTCTTTATCAGAATCTTCTACGCGAGGGTAGTGTTCACTCTTAAGCTGTGAAGCAGGTAGGAATCCCGAGATACCCTGCCAATCAAGAATAAGTCCACCCTTGTTTGCCTCTTTGACTGTAAGTTCAAGTGCAATTTTGGATTTGATAGCTTTATCGGCTTCACTCCAGATAAGAGCTTGTTTTGCCTCTTTAAGTGAAAGCTCAATATAACCTTCATCGTTATCTGTACCGACAACCTTTGCTTTCACAACATCACCGATATTTATCTTTTTGATTATATCTTTTGCATTTATGAATTCACGTCCATATATGATACCTGTTCCAAAAGGAGCGAGATCAATATAAACAGAAGATTTCTGTATAGAAATCACGGGTCCTTCTACTAATGCATCCATTTGTGGTGGGAGTTCTGCTTTATCAAGCATCTTGCCAACACTTGAAAGCTCCAATTTTGCATGTTCTGCGATGCTTGAAATAACATCTTCATTTTCTTTTGTCATAATAATTACTTAGTGCTTTCGAATCTCACATTGCATTTCTGCATTATTTCATCTAGGAACTAAAAAAACCGCATTTTGCGGCGCAGTTTGAATTTCTTTGCTTTGTTTGGCCATCCAAATCAAGATAAAGGGTTAAATTCACACTGAACTGTTAATAGAATTACTATACTACAAAAGAGCATATGACGCAAGTTAGGATAGTTGCCATTCTGTACTGTTGAATAAATTTAACAAAATTATATACTCCAGTAATTTGGGTTATATAAAATAATGAAGTACAATATAATATATGGAAAAATTTAATGCATCGGTGGAAGTATCTGGCTTGTCAAAAGCTATAAAATTATTAACATTAATTGTAGGATTAGGAATTTCTGGAAATTCAATGGCTCAGGAGAAAATGTCTCTAGAGCAATTAGTAAAGGATGCAAAACAATATGAATTAGCTATATCTCAAAAAGTAGTTGAAAAGGGGCAGTTAAGTTTATTAAATAATCATCCATCTGCTTCAATAAGTGGAGATTCAAGAATTTCTAAGGTAATTTATCGAGACGATAAACGAACTGAAATGTCAGGTATTTTGGCCGGGAAGGGGAATGTTTATTTTTTTGATAATAATGCAGACGGAGAAGTAGACCTAGCATATATAGATAAAAATACAAATCCTGTAGATTTAGAAAAGGGAGTAATGAAAACACTCCTTGCAAGTGCTGGTATAAGCCAGACAGAGCTTGATCTAAGTGATAGTGAATTAATGGATAAATTTGTATGTTTTAATCTTAATAAGAATGAAGTATACGATACTTCAGACCAGAGTATTTCAAATATACCGGTGGAAGATCAAGAAAAGGTGAAAACGTCATTACAGGAAAAATTTAATAGTCTTTTAAAATCGAATTTAGAGCAAATTAAATAGAGAATATATTTTATATTAATCCCCCAGATAGAGGTCTCGCCTCTATCTGGGGGATTTGAGTTGTGGTATGATAAAGATATGAGCTTAAGAAGGCAACCTTTAATAACAGGGCAGATGTATCATATCTATAATCGCGGTGTAGACAAACGCGATATTTTTACCGACAAAAATGATATTTACCGTTTTGTTGAAAGCATCAAAGAATTCAACAGAATAGGAGTAATAAATAGCATTTCTAATTTTCGTAAATCTAACCAGATAGAGCTTTCGCCTCTATCTGGTTTAAAATTAAAAGAAAAAGAACCCTTAGTAGAAATTATCGGATATTGTTTTAATCCAAATCATTTCCATTTAATTTTAAAGCAATCAGTTGATGGTGGAATATCTAAATTTATGCAAAAACTGATAGGAGGATATACTTACTATTTTAATGTAAAAAATTCTAGATCTGGGTCCTTGCTTCAGGGTATTTTTAAATCACAATTGATAATAAATCAAGGTTATTTTAACAAATTAATAGGTTATGTGAATAAAAATTATTTAATTCATAGTATCCCTGAAAATAAAAATGATTTAGTTTTTTCAGGTGATTTTGAATATGAAAATAATAAAGTTAATATAATCTCTAAAAAAGAGGGTGAAAATATTTTAGAAATTTTTGGTGGTGTGAATAAATTTAAAAAACACTGCGATGAAATAGTTTCTATTATTAGTGAAGAAAGAGGCAAGAAATCTTTATTAGAGGATGAGAATTTAAATGTAGTAATAGAAAGTTTACCGGATAGAGGCGAAAGCTCTATCTAGGGATTTGGGGAGTTTTGGGTGTGTTTATTCTATTTTGAGTATTTCTCTTCCTTTTTTATTTATTTTTGGTATAATATAAATATGATTATCACATACCTAGGCAAGCAGTATTTCAAAATTCAGCAGGGGAATTTAGTAACAGCAATAAACCCTATAAGTAAAGATTCAAAGTTGGACATTAAAGGAGGGCGTTTTGGTTCTGATAAAGCACTTTCTACAAAAAATCAACCAGATTATAATGTTTTAGATATGGTGTCACATGGTGACAACGTTCCTTTTGAAGTGAGGGGTCCCGGTGATTACGAGATAAAAGGTATTTTTATAAAAGGTATTATGACGGAGACAACCCTAGGTGAAAAGAAATTTATAAATACAATTTATTCACTTACTATTGAAAATATTTCTATATGTTTTCTCGGTTGTATGTCCAATAGTAAAATTACAGCCGAAATCAGGGGTCAGATAGCTTCACCAGATATATTGTTTGTCCCAATTGGAAATCATGATCTACTCGATCCCGCAGAGGCTTACAAGCTAGCGGTATCTCTTGAGCCAAAGGTTATAATACCGATGGATTATGATGAAAAGACACTTAAGATGTTCCTTAAAGAGGGTGGCCAAGACAAGGTGACACCAATAGATAAGTTTACAATTAAAGCAAAGGAATTAATTGGCCGTGAAGGTGAAATCGTAGTATTATCAAGTTAATAATAAGAATCGGCCCCGCTAAATGGACGGTTGCGTGGCATAATTTCTCAAAATTATATGCGTCAATATATAAAGAAAATACAATCAAAGAGTGAAGATACTCGCAAGCTTATATTTTTAGGCTCTATGATTGCCTCGATGTCATTTGTCACGTTTATTTGGGTTTATAATTTAGACACTAAATTCTCAGATCCTAAAATTAAACAGCAAGCCAACGAAGACATTAAACCATTCAAATTATTTTCTAGCTCTATTTCCGGAACTTATAAAGATATCAGTGCAAGTGTAGGTAAAGCTTCAGTAACGAATGATATTCAAAAAGAAATTAATGCGATTTCTGTATCTCCATCGGAAGTAATACCTGTTATTCCATCAGACGAGACATCAGAGGATACAATAGATTTAACATCACCAATTTCATCAGATTTAACACCTATAGAAAACAACAACCAATAATATGCCCAAAGAAAAAGAACCAGAAATAATCAAAGAACACATAAATGTAGTCAAGGTAGATATAAGTCGAGAGATGAAGGATTCCTTTATAGACTATGCCATGTCTGTCATCACAGACAGAGCTCTTCCTGATGTACGAGATGGATTAAAGCCTGTTCACCGTCGAATACTATATGCTATGAATGAAATGGGGCTAACCTCTTCTGCACGTTTTCGTAAAAGTGCTGCAGTTGTGGGAGATGTATTAGGAAAGTATCACCCTCACGGTGATGTAGCTGTATATGATTCTATGGTTAATATGGCTCAGGATTTTTCCTATAGATATCCGCTCATTCATGGTCAAGGAAACTTTGGTTCTATAGATGGAGATGGTGCGGCTGCTATGCGTTATACGGAAGCTAAAATGTCTAAAATTTCATCCCTTCTATTGCTGGATTTAGAGAAGGAAACAGTTGATTTCCATCCAAACTACGATCAGACACGCAAAGAGCCTACAGTGCTCCCTACGGCCGTTCCCAGCCTACTTTTGAACGGCACACTGGGTATTGCAGTCGGTATGGCTACAAATATTCCCCCACACAATTTAGCGGAAGTCGTAGATGCAACTATTCATCTAATAGACAACAAAGATGCTACCACAGAAGATCTCATGGAGTTTGTAAAAGGTCCTGACTTTCCTACTGGAGGAATAGTTTATAATAAAACAGATATACTCCACGCTTACTCTACGGGACGTGGTGGGGTTGTTACTCGTGGCGAGGCAGAGATAGTAGAACAAAAGTCTGGCTTATTCCAGATTATAATTACATCAATTCCTTATAGAGTAAATAAGTCTAATCTAATCGAATCTATTGCACTTTTAATACAGGAGAAAAAGCTCGAGGGTATTAAGGGGTTACGAGATGAATCCACAAAAGACATACGTATTGCTATCGACCTAAAATCAGGAATAATACCAGAGAAAGTTTTAAATTATATATACAAGCATACTCAGCTCGAGCAGTCTTTTAATTTCAATATAGTTGCTCTCGTTGATGGAGTTCCTCAGACACTATCTCTCAAAAGTTTATTAGCTGAATTTATAGGACATAGAGTTGTTGTTGTTCGTCGCCGAACAGAGTTTGATTTGAGAAAAGCAAAGGAGAGAGAGCATATACTTCTAGGATTGAAGAAGGCACTGGACCACATCGACCGTGTCATATCTGTAATACGTGCATCTAAGGACACTGCGACTGCTAAAATAAATTTGATGAAAGAGTTTAAGTTTTCTGACTTACAAGCGACAGCTATTTTAGAGATGAAGCTTCAGAAACTTGCAGGACTTGAAAGAAAGAACATCGAGCTAGAATTAAAAGAAAAGCAGGAACTTATAAAGGAGCTAGAAGCATTACTAGCAAGCCCAAAGAAGATGCTAAAGGTCATAGGAGAGGAACTTTTAGAAATAAAGGAGAAGTACTCCGATGATAGACGTACTCGCATAATAAAAGGCGGCGTTAAATCTATAAATGAAGAAGATCTAATTCCAGAAAAGGAGTCAGTTCTCGTATTTACAAAAGGTGGTTATGTTAAACGTACAGATCCAAGCGAGTACCGAACTCAAAAACGTGGTGGTGTGGGTGTGATAGATATAGAGACCAAAGATGAAGACTTCGTATCTATGCTTATATCGGCAAATACTCATAGTGAGCTACTATTCTTTACCAATCTAGGTAAGGCGTACCAGATAAAGATGTATGATATACCCGAGGGAAGACGCGCTACAAAGGGTAAGTCTATTATGAACTTTATGGCATTAGAAGGTGATGAGAAGGTGACCTCAATACTTCCAATAGACAAAGAGACCAAGAAAACTATTGAGCATTTGATGATGGTGACTAAAATGGGAGTTGTGAAAAAAGTATCCGCAGAAAGCTTTAAAGATTTACGAAGAAGTGGTCTTATTGCTATTCGCCTAGACAAAGGAGATGAGCTTGAGGCCGTTCTCGCTATTACAAAAGGTGATGATGTGATGCTCGCAACGACAAATGGCCAATCAATAAGATTTAAAGAAAGTGATGTTCGTGAGATGGGGCGTGGTGCAGGTGGTGTATGCGCAATGAAATTAGGTAAAGGGGACTTCATCATAGGAGTCGATCGTATACCAAAAGGCGAAACCGCTAAAACATTCCTAACACTTTCATCAAACGGTCTAGGTAAAAAGACAAATATTAAAGAATACAAAACACAAAAGAGGAGTGGCTCCGGTATAAAAACAGCAAAAGTTACACCAAAGACAGGTAAACTAATTGTCGCTAAAATTGTGGGGGACGAGAATGAAATAATTGCAGTATCTGCTAAGGGACAGGTTATACGTATTGATCTGAAATCAATACCTACATCGGGAAGACAAACTCAAGGAGTTACAATTATGAAACTGCATGCTGGAGATAGTATTGCATCGATAACTTGTTTATAATTTTGACATAAAAGTTTTCAATATTCTGTGCAGAGTGTTATATGGAGTACCATATAGCAACAGCATTCGGACATTGCACAAATGAATACTTATTCATTTGCGCATGCTCCTCATTTGTTGCTATAATAAAAATATGTTTTCAAATCCAGATCAAAATATTCTTAAATTAGGATTACGTGAAGGTATGCGTGTCGCAGACCTTGGAGCTGGAACTGGCGCATACTCCATAGCAGCATCGAGGTGTGTAGGACACACTGGGCATATCTATGCTATTGAAGTACAGAAAGGCTTGGTGAAAAAGCTCGAAAGTGAGATTAGTGAATCTGGACTTACAAATATTGAATGCATTTGGGGAGATATAGAAAATGTTCATGGTACTAAAATAGCAGACCATTCTATGGATGCAGTTATTATTTCAAATGTATTATTCCAAGTAGAAGATAAACTTGGGCTACTCGATGAATCAAAAAGAATTTTAAAAAGGGGAGGTAAAGTTCTACTCATAGATTGGATAGAGTCTTTTGGTGGCATGGGTCCATCTAGGATGGATGTAGTGCCTGAGGATAAAGCAATAGATCTATTTATAAAAAGAGGATACAAATTACTAGAAAAAATTACCACAAGTGAGCATCATTATGGTATAATTTTTATACATGAATAATTTTCAAACAATTCTTATTGCAATTTTTATGGCATTTTTTGTTTTTGGAGTTTTGATATTCTCTGGCGCAATTAAAATTGGGGGAAGTAAATCTGGAGCGGATGCGATATCTGGTAGAATTGTTATTTGGGGAGATTTACCATCGAAAGAAGTATCTGGAGTATTTCAGGGAACTTTGCCTGACAGTGGTGGTAATTTTTCGGCTTTATATGTTGAGCAAAATAAGGATGAATATCAACAGAAGCTCATTGAAGCTTTTGCCAAAGACGAAGGTCCTGATCTATTTATATTAAGTGGGGATATGATGTTAAGAAATGGTAATTTTACTTATAAAATTCCCTATACGAGTATTTCTGAGAATACATTTAGAACAAATTACATAGATGGAGCTGATATATTGCTCACAAATGATGGTATTAGTGGTTTCCCCCTACTTGTAGATCCTCTTGTCCTTTATTACAACAAAGATATGCTTTCAAATGAAGGTATACTATATCCACCTAGTACCTGGGATGAACTATTTGGATTATCTAGTAAGTTAAATAAGAAGAAAGCTGATGGAACTTTGAGTCAAAGTATGATAGCACTTGGTCATTATGCTAATGTAAATCATTATAAAGAGATACTCTCTTTGCTCTTATTGCAAAGTAATAACCCAATAATTTCACGTAGTAATACAGGCTATACTCTAAACATAAAGGATCAGTCCAGTAATGGTACTTATCCGCTTGAGCAAATAATTAGTTTTTTTGAAGAGTTTTCAAATCCATCAAAGGATTCATATTCGTGGAACCGTTCACTGCCTAGTTCTTTTGATATGTTTACTAGTGGGAAACTTGCATTCTATATAGGTTATGGAAGTGAACTATTTAAAATACAATCAGTAAATCCAAATTTAAGTTTTGACGTAGCTATGATTCCACAGACCAAGGGAACCAATATAAAGAGGACATATGGTGATATGTATTCGGTTGTTATAAATAAGAAATCCAAGAATTTGGCATCTGTAATGGGTGTAGCCTCTCTGATGAATAATCCAGCCTTTCTAAAGGAACTAGCAATTGCATCTTCTCTTCCTACCATGAATAGGTCATTGCTAAATGATAAGCCAGCTGATTCATACCTGGTTACATTTTTTAATTCAGCTATTATTGCTCGTTCATGGCTCGATCCAGATAGAGTGGCAACTGATTTAATGTTCAAGGAACTAATCGATAATACATTATCAAATAAGCTATCTCTAGTGGATTCTATAGATAAACTTTATAACCAGATGGATCTAATTGTCAGATCCTATCAAATAAAGAAATAATTATGAATAAAAAATTTAGTAAATTAATATTTGTCTTTAGTTTTGTTTTATTATCTTTTTGTTCACCCGCAAGCAATTCTTTTGCTGCAACTCCTAAAATAACGTCTTTTTCTCCGTCTAGTGGGATTGTTGGGGCAACAGTAAATATAAAAGGAACTAATCTCACCCCAGTGGACGGGGTGCTCTTTGGGGTAATTCCTGTGAACTCTCTGGATGTACACCCAGTAAGTGAAA
>CAINWY010000099.1 GCA_903854645.1 uncultured bacterium
CTTTTTCATATAAATATATACTAATAAATTAAACAATTAAAACTAATAATAAGAAACTCGACTTTATAATACATTGATTATAACATATTCATGATAATAATCATAAATTAATAGTGGGTATTATCATGGATAATCAATAATTATTGCAAGTAAAACTTTATCTTATTGATTATCTCCTCTATGGAGTTATCAATTTTGACGAAATACTCGGCTGCTCCGAGTTCAAGTGCCCTTGCTTCATCACTCTTTTGGCCCAGATTTGATACTACTAGAACGGGAGTTTTTGCAAAAATTGGATTCTTTTTAATTTCTTCAAGAACAGAGAAACCGTCCTTTTTAGGTATCATAAGATCAAGAATAAATAAATCTGGTGGGTCGATTGCTATTATCTTACTAGCTTCTTCCCCATCGTGGGCAACTGTGACTGCGAACCCTGCCTTTTTGAGTTGAATCTCAAAAATTTTTGCTATGTGTACATCGTCCTCTATCATTAAAACTTTCTTCATATTTTCATTCATATTATATATATTAACATTTATTTAGATATAATCAATTATAATAATCAGGCTATTTGTTGGTTGTAGGGATTGTAAAGTAAAAGATGGTTCCCTTGCCCTCTTTAGATTCAAACCAAACTGTTCCTCCCCAAGAAATAACAACATCTTTTACAAAGGCTAATCCAAGCCCCGTGCCATCAGGAATTTTAAGTACTGCATTATCTGCCCTGAAAAACTTTGAGAAAATTTTATCTTGTGCACTTAGAGGTATCCCTATACCATTATCTTTTACAGAATAAAGAATATTATTTTCACTATCCGTCTGCCATTCTACTTCTATATTCCCTTTGTCATTTGAATAATGTATTGCATTTTCAAATAGATTGGTAATAACCTGTTTCAATAGAAGTGGATCTAGCATCACAGTAATAGATGGGGATTCTAAAGATTTAGACGAGAAAGTAACTTTCCTTTGCTCCATCAGATTAGATAATTCCTTTATTATATTCCTAGTTGCAAGTGAAATATCTGTAGGTATTTTATTTTTACCTGTTTTTCCACTCTCAATACGAGAAATACCAAGTAGCATATTTATAATTTTAGAAAGACGATCTGTCCCTTCGTGTATTTCTTTTACAAGATCTAGCTGTAATTTATCTAAAACTCCATACTTTTGAGATAATAGAACCTCTGCATACCATCTTACAG
Organism: uncultured bacterium; assembly: GCA_903854645.1. Lineage (GTDB taxonomy): Bacteria > Patescibacteriota > Minisyncoccia > Phycocordibacterales > UBA9973 > UBA8515. The sequence goes on from CAINWY010000099.1 coordinate 1,206, forward strand.
ACGTGAGTGGTGTGCGTAACTGGTGTGATGCAACAGAAATAAAACCAGACTTGACCCTATCCAGCTCTCGGTCCTTGTTTGCATTACGAATAACTATCAATAAATTAGCATTATCATCACTAGCTGTTGCCTCGGATTTTAATGGTGAGATAGAAAATGTAACTGCTATGTTGCTCTTTTGTTTATTGGTAATAATGGAAAAATCGTCCTCGATACTTGTATTCACCATATCGCCGGATATGAAGGATTTCTCCATTGGCCAATTTTTGTCTGGTAGCTCAGTCTTGTTTTTGATAATTTTTAAAATACTATGCAAGTTTTGTCCTATTACATCTCTCTCTTCATAAGCCATTATTTCTAATGCTTTAGGGTTTACAAAAACAACTGTATAGTTTTTATCTATAATAATTAAACCTTCCCCCATTGATGTTATAATGGTATTTGTACGTAATTCACCTGTTTTTAAGCTTTCTTTTGTTTTGCTCCAATCAGTCATCAACTTTAATAATGCTTCTTTCTCTTCTATAACTGATGCTGACAATTTCTTGTTCTCGGTTACATCTCTTATGTCGCCAACTATGAATTTATTACCAATACTATCGACATAGCGAGTCTTCTTCGTTACTATCTCTAGGATTTTATTATCTTTACCGGTTAATACTTCCTCACTTATATTTTCTTCTCCTGTAGAAAGAACGATATTATCTATTTCTGTAAAATGATCTGTCTGATATTTGGGTAAATTTTCATTTAAAGTAAAACCTAATATTTTCTCTCTAGGGATGCCTAGCATTTCACACAAAGCATCATTTGCAATAACAAAACGAAGCTTGTCATCCTTTACAAAAATAGGATCGGCAATCGAATTTATAATATTATTCAGATAATTAGAAGCTTCTAAATTTTTACGCTCAGTCTCTTCGAGTAAGATATTTTTACTGAGTAACTCATCTCCACGTTTTATTAAAAAATTAGAATATATAAATATA
>CAINWY010000100.1 GCA_903854645.1 uncultured bacterium
GGTTATTTTTTGATTTTTTATTTGTTTTTTTAAATAAGTAAAAAATTTTTTACTTTTAATTGTATTTTCGAATTGCTTGATTACTTTTTCCTTGGACAGATCAGTCCATACATCTAAAAAAGAAAGCCCCTTAAGAGCAACTCTTAAACCATTAACCGTAGTTGTAACCTCTGGAAGTTCGGGCATTTAAAATAATTAAGAATTAATAATTACAAATTAAGAATTGTAAAGAAACTTAGTGGTTACTTAAAACCTTAAGAGCCTCTTTAATGCGAGCATTTGTACCTTCTGTAGAAGGGGGGACTTGCTTGAGTGCGTCTCGTGCTTCATTTTGAGAATAACCTAGAGACTTTAAGGCTTCAATTATATCTCCATCTTCACGAAGAGTACTAGATGTGCCGTCTATAATTTTGTAGTTTTGTAATTTGTCACGTAATTCGATTATTATTTTTTCTGCTGTTTTTCTACCAATTCCTGAAACTTTGTTAAGGTATGCAACATCTCCAGTAGCAATGGCACTTTTTACTGTTTCAATAGGAGCAAGGCCGATAATAGAGAGAGCAGAGCGTGGTCCAATGCCTGATACATCAAGGAGTAGCTCAAAAAAGGACAGTTCCTCTTTGTTAATAAAACCAAACAAATCTATAGAATTCTCTCTAACAGCTGTATATATGAATAATGCTATTTGTTTGCCCTCCTCACACAGTAGAATAGTTTCAGGGGTTACGGATACTTTGTACCCAACATTTCCAGTATTTAGTATTAAGAACTTGTCATTTGAATATATTATTTCACCTTTTAAATAAGCGATCATATGCCCATTATACTTTTTTTATAGAAAATACACAGCTCTTTACTTTACACCATTTTTCTGTTAATATATGTTTATTCAATTTTATCTCCCGGTGGAGATTCCTCAATGAGGGGCTGGTGTCTCGGCTTAATTTGAAAGAAACTAAATTCTTAATTATAATTATGATTCAGTAGAATCAACTACTGGGTCAATTAAAAAATATGCCAATTACAAAATCAGCAAAGAAGGCGCTAAAGGGGTCATTAGTTAAAAAGGCTATGAATGATCGCAACAAGAAAGCCATCAAAGAGTCATTCAAGGGGATAGAGAAACTTCTAAAAGAAAAGAAAAAGGATGAAGCAAAGAAGCTTGTACCAAAAGCTTATAGTGTTATAGATAAAGCGTGCAAGAGGGGAGTTATAAAGAAAAACACCGCATCTCGCAGAAAGGCTTTGATCTCAAGAATGACAAAATAAACAAAATAAACAAAATAAAAATACATAGCATAAGCTATGTATTTTTATTTTGTTTATTATTGTTTTGGTGCTGGAATTACTGGAGCAGTAGGTGCTATTGGCTTTGCTACCTCCACTGTTACAGATCCAGTTGCTTGTTGTTGTTCTGAATTGTAATTTTGGTTTTTACCATCACCCCAATTCATCATACCTCCTCTTTCAAAATTTCTACCCCCTCTATTTTCAGACTTCATTTCTCCCCATTGTGAACCAAGACAGAAGACTATAATTAATACAACGATCAAAATTATTTTCTTCATCATAGGGCAACGCATCCAATTGTGGCAGCAGTTTGCCATACCATGCTCACACTTTACACCATCTTTATTTTCACAACAATTCATCTTTCCATCCTCACAACATTTATTTTCCATATAATTTAATATTTTATTTGTAATATTCGTATTATATCATATTTGAAAAACAAGCAAATAAATAAAAATAAAATTATCGAATAAATATTGGCAGGAAATCTTCCTCTACAGAGTAGGTGATTGTACTCAATCACGAGTGCAGTATCCCAATTCGGCAGGAACGGCAGTAGCCTTATCGAGTAAATACCGGCAGGATATCTTCCTCTACGAGGACAGTATCCCATTTCGTTTCGGCAGGACCGGCAGTAGCCTTATCGAACCTTACAGGTTCAGTACACCTTTTCCATTCGTGAGTACACTCACATGGAAAAGGTTTTCGATTCCTGCACGATTTGTCCTCAAGGACAAATCTCGGGACCACATATAAAAAAACCAGATAAATCTGGCTTTTTTATATGTGGTCCCGGCAGGAATCGAACCTGCATCATAACTTCCGCAAAGTTACGTCCTATCCATTGAACGACGAGACCATTGTTGTTACGGTTTAATCTACACTATTGTAAGGGTATTAGCAAGCTAAAACCCTATATCCTCCATAAATTTCATGGATTTGGACTCTTCTAGTTCTATATTTGGAATTACCTTTAATAGCTGCTCTCGCGTTGTTTCATATAGCTCAGGGGGTAGTGGAATAGTATAGACAGGAAGCATATATTTGTCTATACGGATCAACAACGTAGCAGAATCGGTTGTTCTTTTAATGTGGAATCCTTTAATCTTTTTCCATGTATATTTATCTCTACCCAAAGTAAAACCATCTGTTTCTATGGCAAAATTTATTTCCTCTGGTGGGCGAAGACTAAAAAGAATAAGAGCACATCCAGAAATAAATATAAAAATTGAGAATACGTAATTTTGTTTCCAAATAGCAATACCACACATAATAATAGCTACTAATCCGATAGCCCAAATAAAATCCACACTTTTATCTTTGTGTTTGTATTCAGGAGCTGTCCATTCTATTTTTTCTAATAAGATTTCCTCCATATGTTTAAGTATATCACTTTCTATTTTTTTGCCAAAGAAGCAACTGCTTTATATACAGCAATTCTAGCCTTTTTGTCAAACATGCTTGGTATTATATTTTCAATACTTGGTTTTTTTACAACACTTGCAAGTGCTATGGCGATGGTCACAAATATTTTATTTTCAAATTGGGGAATCTTAAAATCAAGCATTGCCTTGAATGCGTTAGGGAACATAAGTGAATTATTGATTTGGTTTGGATAGTCAGATCTTCCTGTTGCTACTATGAATGCACCTGCTTTAATAGCTTCATCCGGCATTATTTCAGGGGTTGGGTTTGCCAATGTGAAGATTATAGGCTTTGAATTCATGCTTTTTATCATCTCCATTGTAAGAGTTCTTGGTTGGGATAAACCGATAAATACATCTACATCTATTAGTGCATCCGCAAGGGCTCCAGCTCTTTCTTTTAATGTGCTCCCTTTTAGTAATTCCTTTTTCTCTTTTGTTAAATCAATTCTTTTTTTATTAATTATTCCCTTACTATCACAAAATATTGTATTGGTGATTCCATAAGCATGCAAGAGTCTACCTGTTGCAACTCCTGCCGCACCGACACCAGCAATTACAACCTTCACATCTTCCTTTTTAATTTTTGCTAGTTTAAGCGCATTGATTAGAGCTGCGAGTCCTACAGTTGCTGCACCCCATTGATCATCGTGCATAACAGGAATATCTAGTTCTTTTCGTAGTCTCTCTTCCACTTCAAAACATCGTGGAGCAGAAATATCTTCTAGGTTTATACCACCAAAAACTGGAGCAATTTGTTTTACAAGCTTTATTATCTCCTCTGTGTTTTGTGTATCTATACAAATAGGGAATGCATCTACTCCACCAAAGTCTTTAAATATTGCGGCCTTGCCTTCCATTACTGGTATTGCTGCGAGTGCGCCCAGGTTTCCAAGTCCTAAAATTGCAGATCCATCCGATACTATAGCTACTGTGTTTTTCTTGATAGTTAATTCTCGTGCTAATTTTGGATTGATTGCTATTGCCTCACAAACACCAGCTACTCCAGGAGTATAAGCTAGAGATAAATCCCTTTTGTTTTTAAGGGGTACTTTGGTCACCACTCCTAGCTTTCCACCAAATTTTTTATGTAGCTTTATTGATTCTTCGTATGTTTTGTTTATCATGTTTTTATTTGATTGATTTTTTAATTTTCTCTGATAATATTTTTAATTTTCCAAAGTTTGCGAGTGGTCCACCCGCAGAAGATATATATCCTTCATACTTATCAAACCAAAAATCTTTTTTATTTATTGCTTGAACCCAAGATCCATTTTTTAATGAACCAGTACCGTGCATTGGTGATAGTTTTATATGAGCATGATTTACTCCCATACCCTCCATTATTATTCCTACACGTCCAACGTCCTTATAATAATTTTCTAGTATCGCAACTACTTTTTTCGAAGCAATTAATAATTTAGATAAATCATTGTCTGGCATTTTCATAATATCGCTATCAAAATGTTTTTTAGGAATGACACAGGAGAATCCTTCTGTATTTGGATCAATAGAGAGGAAAGCCATATAATTTTTGTCTTCCCAAAAAATGAAAGAGGGGATATTGCCTTTAACTATTTCACAGAACACGCACTTATTATCTTTAGTCGTTGAATTATATTTTGCCATAAAGGTATTATATCAAAAATACCCCAAACGGGGTATTTTATTTGCGGAAGGGGGGAGATTCGAACTCCCGAGGGGCTTTCACCCCTGACAGTTTTCAAGACTGTTCCATTAGACCACTCTGGCACCCTTCCGCATACAACATTACATTATTTTCATGATTTTTTCAAGTTTTCAGATTTTAACAAAACAGACCCATATGGGTCTGTTTTGAGTGGTATTTATAATTTTGTTTTAAGCGCCTTCCATACTTCTTTTGGAGTTTTCTTTGCTACATAAAAGATAAATATTATATCTAATATTGCAAATGTATTTAAAATCAAAAGAACGATAAACCAAAGACGACTTCTGTTTTGAGCCGCTATCCAGACAGCATAGCCCTTCCATGGTAGAACCCAAAGAAGTGAGAAGAACAAAATCCATAAATTATCCTTGAAAAATGTTTCCATGAGTACATTATAACAATAATATATTTTTCTGACAATATGGTATTATGTGAAATATGAAGATTTTAGGTATTGACTACGGTTCAAAGAGGGTAGGATTATCACTTTCTGACGAGGATGCATCTTTTGCTTTTCCTTATAGAATAATTCCCAATAATATGGAGCTTTTAGACACGATTCATAATATATGTGGAACCGAAGAAGTTTCTGCTATTGTTTTGGGTGAGTCACATGACCTTTCTGGTGTTCCCAATAAGATAATGGGAAGCATAGAAGAATTTAAAAGAAATATAGAAGCCGAACTAGACCTTCCTGTTTATTTTCAAAAAGAATTTATGACGACAGTTGAGGCGAGAGGTAGAGGTGGCAAGGAAATAAATAATGCTAAAAAAGTATCAAAACAAAAAAGCACCCCAGCAGATGCTTCTGCCGCAGCACTAATTCTGCAGAGATATTTAGACAAAAAGAATTTAAAAAATTAAGAATTAATAATTACGAATCAAAATATTATGGAATACGTAAAATACGAAGATTTTAAAAAAATGGATATAAGACTTGGAACAATCAAGGAGGTAATACCCGTTCCCGAAACAGACAAGCTTTTATGTTTTCAGATTGATTTCAATGAAGTGGACGAAGAGGGTAAAATAAAACTTCGTCAAATTATCTCAGGCCTACACGAATATTACCCAGATTATGAGACTCTAATAGGAAAGCAGGTTTTATATATTCTAAATCTAGAACCACGGACAATAAAAGGCTATGAAAGTAATGGTATGCTTATGGCAGTTGATGGGATTGATGGCAGGCCAGTATTCCTTGTTTCAGAACAACCCGCAGGAGTTGGAAGTAAGGTGAGGTAGAATAATTAACAATTACAAATTACTAATTACCAATTTGTAATACAAAAAGCATCTATTATTAGTAGTTATTAATTTTTAATTATCAAAATGCTTGATCCTGTAACTTTAATTACAACAGTTGGTCTCATAGGTATTATATTTATAATCTTTGCAGAGACCGGATTATTCTTTGGTTTCTTTTTTCCAGGGGACTCTCTTCTTTTTACAGCAGGTATTTTAGCGTCGCAAGGTATTTTTAATATTTATTATTTAATTATTTTTTGTATAATTTCAGCTATAATAGGGGATAGTGTAGGCTATTGGTCTGGTAAGAAGTATGGACGCAAGCTTTTTGAAAAAGATGCAGGA
>CAINWY010000101.1 GCA_903854645.1 uncultured bacterium
GAATTGGAAGATACGACAAGAGATCCTACCCCCATCAACATTATAATAGTAAAAAGTGTGGTCGCTATCATAAGCTCAATTAATGTAAACCCCGACACCAAACATGGCGTTGTATTTTCATTGTGCCGTTTTATCATATTTGTTAAAAAATTTATCTTCATATATTAAATATTATATTAAAATCATTTGAAATACTACACGATTACACCAGATTTGGTGTGGGGGTAAATCCACTATTATATTGTTTAATATTTCGTATCATATAATTTACTCAATACTTATCTGTCCCGTATTTTGAACTGAAATACTTCGTGTTTTCTTTTCTACTCCTACTTGGCCATTTGATATGGTAATCTTCACATTAGAAATTGGATTAGAAAAAACATCACAACCAGAAGAGACATCCGTCGTCCTATAACAAAAATTTGCTCTTGGATTCGGACGAGTAAATATAATATCTAAATATGCGCCATCAGCAAAAGATATATCATTAGAGCCATCACTTAATGTAATAGATTCTATTACATCAGCTGTATTAATCTTGAAAGATTCCATACAATTACTTGAAGCTGGACCACAAGTCCCTCCATTATCAATATACCCCTTATTGGAAGCATCTGTCGAAAACATTAAGAAAGATTTGATTGAAGAATCCGTTTCGCTAGATGTGCCAATATTAGAAAAATGAACACCATAACTATTCGAGAAATTACTGTTGACCCCACGCGCACCGATGGCAAAGCTTTGTGCTTTACGAATTGAAAGAGCTATATCATCGGTAAGATTTTGAAGAGAAATATTTGACCGAAATCCCCCATAGTTAAATATAACAGTACTAGTGATAACCAAAAAAATAGAAATAACTACAAGAAGCTCTACTAATGTTAGACCCCTGGAAATACTCTTTCTATTCGAAAAATAAATCTTATCGTCTCGTTTTGATAAAGTTAAAATTTCCTTTATTTTTCTGTATATATCTTTATACATTAGTATAATTAGTTAAAAATGAAAATATGAAGAAAGGCTAAAAATATCTAAACTGAATAAAAATGCAATGAAAGTACCGAGTATCAAAAATGGTGCAAATGGTATTTCTGTCTTCATATTAATCTTACCTTCGGCTCCATTTAATTGCTTTTTTGAGAGAAACATTACGCTCAAACTGACTATAGATCCTATCCAAAATGCAAGTATAATAGCAGAAAGACCCAAATATATACCGAGTATCCATCCGAGGCCTAGCATAAGCTTTGCATCCCCTAGCCCCATCCACCTACCACCTGAAACGAGCCATAGAATTGCAAATGGTAATGCCAATAGTGGTCCCGCTATGAGATATGAGAAAGTAGGCAATATAAATAATGCCCCAAAACTAGTATGATTTATAAAAATAGATGCAAATGCTAGAAATGAGAAAACGTATACGAGCTTGTCCGGAATAATTTTATGACGAAAATCATAAACAGAAATAACAATTAAAATAGAGAATATGAAAACAAAGAAAGTCACTAGGAATAAATAAACAGAGGAGGAAAATAATAGAAAAGGCATAAAGTGATATGCGACCAACACAAAAGTCAAACCACCAATAAATTCAACAATAGGATACTGATATGATATGATTTCCTTACAACGAAGACACTTTCCGGACTGCATAACATAGGAAAGAATTGGAATAAGCTCAAACCAACGAAGAGTACGATTGCAAGTCATACATATAGACCTGCCATTTACCATAGTTTTCCCTGTATTAAAACGATAAATTACAACATTTAGGAAACTGCCGATAATACATCCAAGTAAAAAAATAAATACAAAAATTAGTACATTCATAATAGTATTATAACATTAGAAGAAACAAAAAACCAATAAGACAGAGGCCCCATTGGTTTTTGTTATATATTTAATTAATTATTATGGAGCTACCACCTCACACGCGGTGTCTCCAGCTCCTAGAACTGTAGTTTTCCTCATAGATACTCCCGTACTATCTACACAATGCATAATTGGTGAGCCCTCTATACTTCCATAAAGTGGGGCATCCACTGCCCATGCAGTATCAATAGAGTTACAAGTTATAAGATTCCAGCTACCAGGACTTCCTGCAATATTTACCTCTGAAGGAACGGCTTCTAGATTCTTGATCCCTTCTAATATACCGCCGGACCCTCCGAACCCCTTCTCTGATGATTCTATGGTACACATGTTTTCATAGTTCTGTCCTACAGAGTAATAAACTTCAGATAGACCTCTCATACTTGCGAGCTGTGATTTCACTGATGCATCCTTTGCCTTACTCCTAGCAACAGTGACAGAAGATATAACAACGGAAGCCAAAATCCCTATAATAGCTATCACAACTAATAGCTCAATCAAAGTAAATCCAGACAGAGTATTGAGATATCTTTTATTTTTAATCATAAATTTTATAATTAATTGTTGCAAGCTGCACGTGTATCTGATATAGAATTAGAAGTATCAACTTTACTAGTTCTAGAAGAGTCCACACAGTAATATCCTGTCACATATTTGAGTGGTACTTCTGCCGCCCAGGCGGATCCATCTGCCATTTCATTACATCTCACTTGTGAAGCGGTTGCTAAATCTCCATTTACTTTTACAGGAAGTGTATTGCCAGTTGCTTTTCCAGAATTATATACCAATAAATTTATACCACGAGGAGTAGATGCATCGGATAAGGTCGTACAAACACCTATATAATTACCATTTGTAGCATAATACAAATCAGCTTGAATCATTGCTTGATTCATTCCTGACTTCGCTGCAGTATCATTGGCCTTCGTTCTTGCATTACCTAGTGATGCCAAAACAACAGCTGCTAAAATACCAATAATAGCTATAACTACGAGGAGCTCAATTAAAGTAAAACCATTTTTTTTATTCATAATAATATTTAAATTAATAATTTGTCTTTTTTTAAAGTAGAAAGACGCGACCCTACTTTTTAATAGTAATATTATATCACATTTAAACAAAAAACCACCAACATTGGTGGTTTTTTGAAGTTCACTTTATTATGGACAAATTATAGCGTCGGCAGCAATTTCAGCCGTAGCACGAGAAGTACCAGTATTGTCTACACACCACCACGCACCTGATGGTTCTGCTGTTTTAAGAGGTGAACCTAATACCCAAATATCTTTGGTACTATTACAAATAGATACACCACCTGAAGCTGAATTAGCTGCTGTCTTAGCTTTCAAAACGTTTGAATCAGAACATACACCAAGATAAGTTCCACCAGCAGTATCATATACTAATTCTGCTTGTGCACGGACATTATTCAAGTTTGATTTAACAGCTGCATTTGCTCCTTTTGCACGAGCTGTGTTTAGAGATGCGAGAACAACTGAAGCCAATATACCGATAATTGCGATAACCACCAATAATTCAATAAGAGTAAAACCTTTATTTTTTTTCATAATTTATTTTCCGCATTTTTGCGGATCCGCTTTAGCGGAAAATATTAATTAAATTTATAATTTGTCTTTCTTTCAAAAGACGCGACCTTACTTTTTAATATTTATATTATATCATACAAGTTTATTAAAAGCACAATACCTATATGTGTGGATATCTTTATAATTAA
>CAINWY010000102.1 GCA_903854645.1 uncultured bacterium
AAACATAATTATATAGTTAGTCAATAGTTGAAGTTTTATTTACTTGACATTTGTGGATTATTATGCTATCATCTACACAAATAATGCTTGTAATGCTTCCGAGGGGGAGTAACCAAACAAAAAATTTAAAATTCAAATAACAACAAAATGAACACAAAACTGTCACAGACACTCTCAATTCTCCTTCTGGTGTTTTATGCCTCATGTATTCTTATCTTCAAAACAGGGGGTATCCTCTGGTTTGTGTATATTGGCTTGCTCGTAGCTGCTTTCTTTTGGGAGAAGAAGAACATTGAAATACCAGTCTACTTGGCTGGAGCACTACCAATTGCAGAATTCATTTGGATCGGAGTTTACTCCAACTGGTTCGGAGACCACTTTTTGGGGAACCTCAAAAGTTCCTCAGTATTCTTTGGCTGGGGAGGTTTCCCTGGTTACGCAATGTGGATAGTTATAGTTCCACTTGCGGCATATAAGCTCTCCCATATTTGGGGGAAGGGATAACAATTCATTTTACAATTATTAAGAGAGCCTATTTTATAAATAGGCTCTTTTTTTGTTGGTTTGGCCATAAATGGTATTTCCGGTGGGAAGTTATCCCCTGTGCATAACTCCATTGACTAGTAGCCCCCTATCGGCTACCATTATATATAGGACTTCCTAAAAGGGGGTCTCTTATACTGAAAGATGAAAAAAGCCATATTTACAAGGCTATACTGGTAGATCGTAACTGTTATGACATTTTACTTAATATTACAGCTCTCGCATTTCGCGGTCGTACTGTAGTTCCATAGACTGGGGTAATGTGTTGTAATTATAAACTAGGCTTATAAAACTCACAAACAAAGTTTCCCGAATACACTCTAATTTCAAGTCTTATACTATAAAGGCTTCTTCTTTTGTTATACTAATGGTTCTTATAGTCGGCATACCTACACAAGCGAATGCTGGCTTTTTTGATTTTATTTTAGGGCGTTCAACTTCAGCTGAAGATGTCGTATCGACTGATTCTACAAAAAATGTTCAAAATATGTCAGTTTTGGATACTTCCTCTATTGACCCAGATGTGAAGAGTGTGATAAACAACCCTGATGTTACCATTATGGACGATGGAGCACTTATGACCGATGATACACAAGGAACAGACGCCGGAACAAATTCATATGTTTCGTCTTCGGAGAGCATTACAACCTATACAGTAAAAGATGGTGATACTTTGGGCAAAATAGCTTCAAAGTTTGGAATTTCTAAGAATACAATACTTTATGCAAATACCGCCGTAAAGACTACTCTCAAGGTTGGCCAAGTCCTCATTATTCTTCCTGTTGATGGTGTTTCTTATTCTGTCAAAAAGGGTGATACTATGGAATCTATTGCCAAGGCATATAAAGCCGATGCCACAGATATCGAAGTATATAACGATATTTCTGGTAGTGGGCTAAAAATAGGCCAAGTACTTATTGTTCCAGGAGGAGTGGCTATAAAGAAGGTAGTCAAAACAGAACCTATAGTTCAAAAAGGAGAAACAACTAATACTCAAATAACAGAAAAACCACAAAATAACACAGATAAGACTCAAGCGTCTCCAGAAGATATATCTTCTGGTAATGGTATTCTAAATGACTATATCTGGCCACTTCCAAGAGGTGTAGGTAGGGTTTCCCAGAGGCTTCATGATGACAACGCTTACGACTTTGCTGCTCCAAAAGGGACACCTATATATGCAATTCAAGATGGCACAGTTCTGATTGCAGATGGCTCGGGATATAATGGAGGATATGGTCTATATGTAGTTATAAACTTTAATGATGGGGGGCAGGCAATCTTTGGCCATATGAGTAGAGTTGCTGCAGGAGCCGGAGAAGTTGTAAAGAAGGGTGATGTTATAGGTTATGTGGGTTCTACTGGTAGATCAACAGGTAACCATATACACATTGGATATCGTGGAGGAAAAACAAATCCCTACAAGAATCTTCCTCTCAATAGTAACGGACTATAATTTATGAAACAAAAAACAATTGTTTTATTGGCTTTAATAGCTATCGGAGTCTCTTCTTCTTTTCTAGTCTTAAAAGATGATGGGTATTTTGATAGTAATAAAAATGAAGCCAAGGTTCTATCAGTAGCCCCCTCCTCTATAAAACAAATAGCGATGGCAAAAGAAACAACCACCGCGAACAAATCAACAATTACAAAAACTGAAGCCCCAATAAAAAAGAAAGTTGTTGCAAAAAAGAAAGTGGTAAAAAAGAAAAAAGTTATAAAACATAAATTAAATCTAGCCCCTCCTGTCATAACCCCTGCCACCGCTCCCTTCTCTGCGAAAAATAAAAACAACTAAAATCCTCTGATTTACTCAGAGGATTTTAGTTTTCTCTTGGTCTGTATTGGAGAGCCTCGAGGATGTGGGATTGGGATATATATTCACTTCCCTCCAGGTCGGCGATGGTACGGGCGAGTTTTATGGTGCGGTGATATGCACGAGCAGAGAGCTCTAGGCGTTCGGCACTCTGGTTTAAAAGCTTTTTTGTAGCATCATCGAGAGGAGCATATATATTGAGATCTTTTACATTCATTTCGCTATTCGCATTTATCTTTCTTGGAGAGTTTTTAAACCTTTTAGTTTGGATGTCACGAGCTTTCTTCACCCTTTCTTTTATTGTTTGTGTTTTTTCACCCTCTTGTATGTTGCTCGAAAGCTTTTCATAGTCTACATTCCCTACTGTAACCCATATATCTATACGATCCATTATAGGCCCTGAAAGCTTTCTTTTGTATCTATCTAGATCTCCTTGTTTGCAAATACACTCCTTTTGTTTATTGCCTTTATTGCCGCAAGGGCAGGGGTTCATAGCGGCGACTAGGATGAAATTTGAAGGAAAGATAGCCGAACCTCTTGCTCTAGATATAGAGACTATATTATCCTCAAGTGGTTGGCGGAGAGATTCTAGAACCCTCTTTTCAAATTCTGGGAATTCGTCTAGGAAGAGTACCCCTCTATGAGCAAGGGTCACCTCCCCCGGCTTTGGATTTGCACCACCACCTATCATAGAGACATAGCTAGCGGTATGATGCGGTGCTCTAAATGGTGGCTCTGTTATAATAGCATCTTCGAGAAGACCTACGACAGAGTGGATACCTGTAATCTCGAGGCAGTCATCCTTGTCCAAGTCGGGAAGTATGTTTGAAAATACACGGGCAAGCATCGTTTTGCCTGTACCTGGTGGACCTGACATAGCGATGTTGTGCCCACCTGAAGCCGCTATTTCCAATCCTCTTTTGGCCCCTTCTTGACCCTTTATATCAGAGAAGTCTATATTGTTTGTTTTTGCTTTGTGGACTATTTCTGTTTTAGGGAATGGAGAAATTTTAGACAACAGTGTTTTACCACTGAGTATATCTTTATCAATTATATTCCCCTTTTTATCCGTTTTTGGAATGTAGATATGGTCTATCACCTCTCTCAAATTATTTACACCATATATAGTGATGTCATCTACCAGAGCTGCCTCGGGAGCATTCTCTATTGGCAAGAAGATTTCCCTATATCCTAGTTTTTTGGCCTCTTGTGCGAGAGGTAGAGCCCCCTTGATAGGGCGAAGCTCACCATTCAAAGATAGTTCTCCCAAGAATATTCTCCCCTCTGGGTCAAAATTAATCTCTTCAGCAGAAAGAAGATAAGCCAAAGCGATACCTAGATCAAAGTATGGGCCCTCCTTCTTTAGATCTGCGGGAGACAGAGATATGACTATCTTCTGGTTTTGATTTTTTGGTGAGTCGTATCCAGAATTCTTGAGAGCAGAGCTCATTCTATCCTTGGATTCATCGACTGCTTTGTCTGGCAATCCTACCAGGGTGAAAGAGTGCAAAGTATTCTTTGTAATATCTATTTCTATTGTGACAATCTTACCCTTCAGAAGATGTGTCTGGGCTGAGTATATTCTTGAAAATGACATATTAAATTAAAACCCCGCCACAACTTTTGGTGTTGGCGGGGTTTTAAAACTAAACAACTTTCTCCATATCCATTTCACACGTTTTTGAACTCGGATTTATATCTAATCTTTCTTCTTCAATTTTTTTACCACAGATTTCGCAGCTTCCATACGTTCCACTTTCAATTTTAGTTAGAGCACTTTTGATATCATTTAGTCTAGATTCTAAAACTAACAGTGCACTAGACCTCTCCTCATAATCTTCTGCCCTCTCTGCCATATCTGCATCATCCAAAACTTCTTGGGACTTGTTATCATTTTCTGGAGTGGCCTCCCAGTCACCTGTCTCCACATCCTCCTTTCCCATAGTAGCTAGCTCTTCTTCCAGTAACTTTTTTTCTTCTTCTAGTTTTGATTTATATTTTTCCATAATTTAATATTATCACTAATTTAATAATTCGCAATCATTTTACGACGAGCGAAGATCGTGTGGCTGTGTAATCATAGACACGGCGTCTCCATCGAAGTCGGAACAAAAAGCAAGATTTTTAAAAAGGTTTTATGTTTTTGACAATCAATTTATTGATAATCTCATTTATCGTTTCCTTATTATCTGTAACTATAAGATAATTTTTATTGTTGAATAAATAATAAAGTACTACATTGCCATTCTCATTTGAGAAGGTTCTCGAGTCCCAATTATTTATTATGAGGTCGGACCATTTTCGCCCCCCTATCTGTAGCTTTGTTTCATTTGTATCAATCTCAAATAAATTTAGAAAATCTACAACTAAAGTTTTTTCCCATTCGAGCATACCGGAGTAAGCATAGTCATAATCTTTTATTTCGAAAATCATAAAGAGGTGTGGCTTATCCATACTGTATGTTCCCACCATGAATGTATTTGATAGAGCTCGTACGAGGGAAGAAGAGGCAGAGAATCCCAATGAAGAAAATAAATCTTTGGTGACTATTTTTTCTTTTACCCCAGCTACATTATTTGAGATTGAAATATATTTTATTGAACCTGCCTTGCTTCCCTCTGTCACTTCTTTTTTAATTGTAATTATTTTATCAGCTAGACCATCAGTGGAATCTATAGAAGAAATTTCGTCATAAGAAATTATGGCCTCTTCTTTTGCTATTTGGATTGGAACATTCTGTTTTGCTTTTTCATTTAGGATGTAGTACGCTCCAAAAATTGATCCACCGATAAGTATGACGCCCCCGATAATCCAGAAAATTTTCTTCATAGGTGATCCCTCTGCTTCTCTATAAATATTTTCTCTCTCATTCCTATTTTGTTCAGCCAGTGCAACTTTGATAACAGAGATGTCATTTGCACGAACAGTGTCCGCCATATCAGAAAGATAAGTCCTCACCGTCTTTATGTTATTCCCTGTATTTAGTTGTTTATTGTTTTCATCCATTCCTGTTTGAGATAGGAAGTCATTAGACCTCCGTATTTTATTTCTTTTAGGTGAGAAATATTTATTATTAATTTAATTTACTCCCGTTAGAATTATAACATACACATCTCTAACGGGACCCATGGAATTTTTTTATTAAGCAGTTTTTGGCTTGAAGAAATCTTTGTTCGCTTCCTTGATGGAGAGACTTAGTCTACCCTTCTCATCTACACGAATTATTTTTACAGGCACTACATCTCCCTCCTTAAGAATATCAGAAACTCTCTCAACACGGAATGGTGCAATCTCGGATACATGGACTAGACCTTCTGTCTCGCCACTTATCTTTACGAAAGCTCCAAAGTCCATAAGCTTGACGACTGTTCCCTCTGCCGTATCTCCTATATTATATTCGTGTGTCATCTCCTCAATTATTTTTGCTGCTTTTTCTGCACCACCATTTTTTCCTGTGATGAAGACTGTGCCATCTTCCTCTATAGTTATCTCTGTTCCTGTGGCTTCGCGAATCGCATTTATATTTTTGCCTCCTGGACCTATGACCATTCCTATCTGATCTTTTTTAATTTTTACTGTTACTATCATCGGTGCATGTTCGGAAATCTTTTCTCGGGGTATCGCTAATTCTTTTGTTATAGTTTCTAGAATTTCTAGACGTGCAGTTTTTGCACGAATGAGCGCCTCTTTCAAAATTCCAATTTGTACTCCATCAACTTTCACATCAAGTTGTATTGCAGTGATACCATCTTTTGTTCCGGCAACTTTGAAATCCATATCACCATAGTGATCCTCTGGTCCTTGGATATCTGTTAACAAAACATATTTAGAAATATCTTTTTCGTCCGCCATTAGTCCGACAGAGATTCCTGCGACTGGAGTTTTGATTGGCACTCCTCCATCCATCAAAGCAATTGTTGCTGCACAGATAGATGCCTGAGAAGTAGAACCGTTTGAAGCAGTTGATTCTGATACAACACGAATCGTATAAGGAAAATTTATTTTATTTGGAATAACTGGAGTGAGAGCTTTCTCTGCGAGAAAACCATGACCCATTTCTCTTCTATTTATTCCACCGACTCTTCCTGTTTCACCTCCTGAATATGGTGGAAAGTTGTAGTGATGCATGAAACGCTTTTTAGATTCAGATTCCATACCCTGCACGAGTAACATATCTTCAGGACCACCAAGGGCAAGTACTGAGAGAACATGAGTCTCTCCACGATAAAAAATTCCTGAGCCGTGTAACATATCTGATATACCTCCGGCTTTTGCAAAAAGTTTTCTAACTTCATCTACCTTTCTACCGTCTGCACGTATTCCTTGTAGGAGAGCCATCTTGTGAAACGAAGCATCAAGATATGAATGAAGATAATCCTCTGATGCACTTTTGATAGCATCGTCATCTTCACTTGGATATTTTTCATCAAGAATTTCTTCCCAAAGTTTTTCAGCTTCACTTGTTACTTTTTTACTTTCACTACTAAAAAGTTTTTCTTCGAGCATTGGACGCACCTTCAGATCAAAGAGTTCAATGACATCTTTTGTAATTTCTATTTTTTCAAATATAAGTTTTGTCTTTCCAAATTCTAGAGAAAGTTTCTTTTGGAAATCTTCCCACTTTGTTATTTCAGATGAAGCGAGGTCAAAACATTTACCCATGTCATCTTCACTCAATTCATATGACATTGCCTCTATCATATTTATAGTTTTGTCTTTTCCACAAACAAGTAGATCGAGCTCGTACACTGATTCATCCGCGGAGGGGATATAATTATTTACTTTGAAACTTTGATCTTCCTTTGTCTTACTTATCTGAACTGCGCCGATAGGTCCATTCCAAGGAATGTCTGACATGTGAAGAGCAATAGATACAGCATTGATACCGAGAGCTTTTGGATCTGTTTTTCCTACCGCAATAATTGTCACAATAACCTGGACTGCATTTTTTATGTGTTGGTCGAAAAGTGGACGGATAGTACGATCAATCATGCGAGCGGCGAGTATTGCTTGGTCACTTGGTCTACCCTCTCTCTTGTTGTATTGGCCACCGAGAATTTTTCCAGCGGCATAAAACTTTTCTAAATACTCAACAGTAAGATTGAAGAATCCTAGATTCTTGCTTCCATCTTTTGAGATGACAGCTGTAGCCATGACTACTGTCCCCTCACATTTTAATATCACTGAACCATTCGCTTGGTTTGCTAAATCAGAAAACATAGCGACGACCATCTTGCCACCTATCTCTACCTCATATTCTTTACTCTGCATAATTATTGTAAGCTAGTCTCCAGACTCTAGTTTTGAAACCCACCTTTACCACTTTTTGGCTTCAACTCTAATTGTCCGGAGATTAACTAATGTTACCTATTAATACCCAAAGCATAACAAAAATCCCTCATTTTTACAAAGAGGGATTTTTGCTAAAAACTTATTTAAAAATTTTAATATATTAGATATTTTCTTGGGTTTGCTGATAGGTCTAGGAAGTCATCGGCTTGATCCTTCAACTTCATTGAAGAACTTTTACCAAATGATACTACTTCGACTTGAACTCCAGACGTACTTTGTAAATACTCCACGAGTGGGACGAAATCTCCATCCCCCGCTACTAGAACAACAGCATCCAACTTTGGAGCCATCTTCATTGCGTCAACAGCAAGTCCTACATCCCAGTCCCCCTTCTTGGCACCACCTGAGAATATTTGTAATTCTTTAGTCTTTGTTTCTATTCCCAGCTTTGTTAAAGCATCGAAAAAGTTTTTCTCTTCACCTCCTTCACTTGTTATAACATAGGCGACGGCACGAACGAGTTTACGTCCAGCCACTGCATCCTTCAAAACCGCTCCAAAGTTTACCTTTCTTTTATATAAATTTTTTGCAGAGTGGTAAAGGTTCGATGTATCGATAAAAACCCCTACTCTCTGTTCTTTGTGTTTTATTACACTCATATTTTTTTTGTTTAAATTATTTATTAAAATTTCGACCAATTACCATGTTTGTCGTAGAAGAGAATAGTCTTTGAGGAGGGCATGCGCAAGTCTTTCGAGACGAGCAATGAGGAAATTTATAGCAATAAATTATCCGGACCTCCGAGAAGAGCTATTTTCTTCGTAGGTTTATTATACCTTATCTAGAAACAAAAAACCCCCGCCACAACTTTACAGATGTTGGCGGGGGAGTTTTGTTAAGCTTTAATTTTTTTAACTTCTTTCTCGTGACGGGATTTATCTGTCTTCTCTAAATATTTAAGGTGTGTTCTACGGTCAGCAACCATTTTGATAAGTCCACGGCGTGAGTGATTATCTTTTTTGTGTATTTTAAGATGATCTGCTAGTTCGTCGATTCTTTTTGATAGAACGGCAATCTGCACCTCAGGACTTCCTGTATCTTTATCATGAAGTTGATTTTTCTTTATAATATTTTGCTTTTTCTTTGTTGTTAACATGGTAGGCATATACTAGCACAAAAAACCTGACAATGCAAGGCCCTACACCCACTTTTTTATTATTGTGCTTTTGGTGAAATTTAGCTCGAAATATCACAAATTACATATAAAAATAGATATTATGATACAAAATGTAGCGGCACAATTTAAAGCGATAAAAAAGTAGGTGTGGGGGCAAGGGCCTATACCCACCATGATTATTGGGCAAAGTGGGTGTATGGCCTTGCCCTTTTCTATTCATAAGTATGCTATAATTATTTTACGACATTCAAATGAGCGCACAACTAGAACAACTTAAAAGAGAATTCCTCGAGCATGTGGAAATAGAGAAAGGTAACAGTCTAAAGACTGTGAATAACTACGATCACTATATAAGTCGCTTTTTGGAATTTGCTAAGATTAGTGACCCAAGGTATATCACTGATGATAAAATACGAGAGTTTAGACTTTTCCTCAATAGGCAATCTGGAGTGAAGGTCCGTGGCCAGTCAGCAAGCACCCTGAAAAAGAATACCCAGAATTACTATTTGATAGCTCTTCGTACTTTCCTAAAATATCTTATGAAGAGAAACATCACTTCCCTGGCGCCAGATAGGATAGAATTGGCAAAGATAAAAGAGCGCTCCCTTGATTTGATATCCGTAGATGAGCTTAATCGTCTTCTCAAAGCCCCAATGACTGAAAATATTTCTGGCAAAAAGGATAATACACTTAA
>CAINWY010000103.1 GCA_903854645.1 uncultured bacterium
AAATTTATGATGAACAATTTACCTATTATATTAGCATTTCTACCATTTGTATTTTTTGTTTTCTTTCTATTAATTTATAAAACATCATTAATGAAAGCCTCACTCATTACATTTATAATGTATGTATTATTGGCAGTTTTTTATTGGGGTATATATCCAAGTTTTTTATTAATATCATTTGGAAAAGGTTCTCTTGTTGCATTTGATATTTTAATTATAATATTTGGAGCGATATTTTTCCTAGAAATTCTTAAAGATTTGAAAATAATAAATAATATTTCATATTATTTGGAGCATGTATCACACGACTATAGAGTCCAGATTATAGTCATTGCTTGGTTATTTGAAGCATTCCTTGAGGGAACAGCAGGATTTGGCACTCCCGCTGCTATTGCAGTACCACTATTGATTGGATTGGGCTTATCTCCTATCAGAGCATTAATTGTGGGATTATTGGGCAATAGTACAGCTGGTGTCTTTGGGGCCGCAGGCACTCCTATTAATATAGGCTTTGCAGGTTTAAATGTGGCATCTGTGCCTTATATTGCATCACTTCTTAATTTGGTGGGGATAATAGTTCCTATTTTTATACTTTGGTCTATAACTTTTGGTAGAGCGGATAGAAAAAAAGAATTTTTTGGTGCATTACCTTTTGCTATATGGTCCGGTCTTGTCTTTATAGTTCCATCAATTTTTATTGCATCATTCTGGCCAGAATTTCCATCTATATTTGGTGCAACTATAGGTATTATTTTAGTTCTAATAACTACAAAGTTGAATATTTTTGTACCAAAAGAGAATCTTAGTTTAAAAAATGAGGAGGATCTCACTTTTACAATGTCACCATTTAGAGCATTCCTACCATATATTATTTTGGTTACATTTTTAATTCTTGGTAAGGTATTTTTAGGCAAGATCGGTATACCTATTAATGCAGGTTTTAAACATGTATTTAATCTTTTCAATCCGGGATTTGCATTTATTTTAGCAGGATTAATAGTGGCGTCTATATGGAGGAGTAAAAAGGAAGTTTTGTTTGATTCTATTAAAGTTGGGTTTAGAGAAGCAATACCGCCCTTCTTGGTTATCGTATCAATGCTTGCTATGGTGCAGGTTATGATTAATTCTGGACAGAATACTACGGGGCTTCCTTCTGCTATTGTAATTATTGCTCACTTCTTTGAAACATCGTTACTGCCATTCTTTGCACCGTTTATAGGGGCATTTGGTGGATTTATCACTGGAAGTGTCACAGTTTCAAATATATTATTTGGAAACCTATTCTATACTGCATCGGCACCATTAGGCCTCAACTCACAGGCAATACTATCACTTGGTGTTGTAGGGGCTGCAGCAGGTAATATGATTGCATTAGCTGACATATTAACAGCAGAGGCAGTAGTAAGAGTCAAAAATCAAGAAATAGACATATTAAAGGGTGTATTTATACCTTGTATGACGTATTTACTTTTGGTTGGATTAATAGGACTCATATTTTTCAGTAAATAAATGTATATAAAAGTTAACGTAGTAGCCGGTTCTAAAAAGGAAAAAATCGTGAAAAAGAAGGAAAATTCCTATGTTATTTCAGTAAAAGAACCAGCGGAAAGAAACCTTGCAAATACAAGAATAAAGGAGATAATAAGCACAATTTATGAGATAAATGTGAAATCAGTGCGTATTATAAGTGGGCACCAAAGTTCAAACAAGATATTATCTATCAATTTACCGTAAAATTTGAGATAATATAAGTATTAATATTAATTTAAAATAATAGAATATGTCCA
>CAINWY010000104.1 GCA_903854645.1 uncultured bacterium
GATTAAACATTTTAATTGAAATAATTATTAGTTATATGAATTTAGTATATCATAAATACGCAATTGTTTTGTCTTTCTTGCATTTTTATAAAAATATAAGATATGTTATTCTTACTGTAATGACAAAAAAACAAAAACATTATTGTGTGGATTGTGGAGGGGCACAAGTAAATCATACTCTGACTTATTTATCCATATGGTTAAGTGAGAGAGTAGAACCCTGGACAAACTGGCTTGGGCATATAATACCAGAAGATAAGCTTGAATTTATAGGACCCGTTCTCACCAAGGTTCTATGTATTCTTCATATAGGTAATATGACAACAGTCCCAAATGAAAAGGATAGCCTACGCGCAAAAGTTCTATGGGAGGAAGCAATAAAAAGAGGTATCGACATGAAAGAGTTTCATCTTTTTGGTATGGGGAATGATGTTTTCCTCACTAGATTCAAAGGAGAGATGAGATTTTTCGATGTATTACCACGTACAAAGAATTATAATCCAAAAGGACTTGAATGGATGGACAATAAAGATGAAATGAAGAAACACTTTGAAAAAGAAGGTATAAAGGTTGCAAAAGGTGGAATAGCAGGAACCAAAAAGGGTGCTATTAAATTATTCGAGACATTAGAAAATCCAGTAATAGCAAAGCCAAATCTAGGTTCGAGAAGTCGCCATACAACTACACATATATCAAACGAGGAAGAACTTGTCGTGGCATATAAAAAAGCACATCAGCTATCCCCTTGGGTTATGATAGAAGAGGAACTTGCAGGCTATGTACATAGAGGAACAGTCATAGGTGGAAAGCTAATAGCAGTACTTCGTCGTGAGCCTGCTTATGTTATAGGAGATGGAATACATAATATAAAAGAACTTATAGAAATAGAAAACAAAAACCCATTACGAGATGGCAAAATTTTCCACCAATTAAAGCTAGATAGTGAAGCCACCAAAGAACTTACACACTGGAATCGTAATGAGAACACAATACCAAAAGATAAAGAGATAGTAACTCTAGGACAAAAGACCAGCCGTGCTGTCGGTGGTGGCATAACTGATATGACAGATGTAATACACAAAGATAATGTGGAGATGCTAGAGAAGATAGGCCGAGTGCTAGACGACCCACTTATAGGAGTGGACTTTATAATGGATGATGTTTCTATTTCGTGGAAGGACCAGCCAAAGTGTGGAGTCATAGAGTGCAACTCCGCTCCATTTATAGACCTTCACCACTTCCCACTCGTAGGCAAACCACATAATGTTGCTGCCGCTCTCTGGGATATAGTTTATCCACAATCTAAAATTAGTAAATAGTAAGTTAGTTTCTAGTATTTAGTAAATTAAAAATGCGCAGGCACAGCCTGCGCATTTTTACTATTCAATATAAACTAACTACTAGAACCTACTTTCTATGATATTCTCTTCCGTTTTTATCAAGTGGATCATCTACTGTAATTTCTGAATCAGGCGCAGTCTTCCTGTCCATTTTCAAATGAATTATACGCTTTTTCTCTACTATATAGTGCCCTAAAAATTTTCTGAATTGCTCTATACGAGGCTCTTCGTTTATCTCTACGAAGTGCTCAAAGGGCTTACTCTCTGGCGTAAATTCGTGATGCCCCCTTATTTCTCCATCTTTAAAAACACGTATGTGATACTGATTATCAAAGTCTTCTAGTTTGCGCCAAGAAAGAATCTGGCCATTGTCTTTCCATGCTACGAAATGGTTCCCGAAGCCCCACTCTGTATGCAAATGTTTCTCTAGCTCCTCCAAAGTTTTCCCTGGTGCAAGCCACCCTATATGATAAGGCTGTCGCCCCTTCTCATGCCAAACTACATGCCATTTTAGGAAATGCTTTTGAACCCAAGGAAAATACTTGTATAAATGTTTCCAAATATTCTTTTTTAATATCTGTGATGTTGTTAGTTTATTATTTTCCATATTAATTCACAATTTTTATAATTTATTCACTGTATATGAGTCAGCTACATTATTCTCTACAAAACTTTCTAATTTTTTTGACATAAATTTAAAAATAATAATATTAGCAATTATTACTAATACAACCAGCAACCAAGTCTTATTAAACTGCGGCTTCATAAGCTTATTATATTACTAAAATCAAAAATAACAAAATGAAAAGAGCCTGAAAAAATCAGGCTCTTTTTTTGAACAATACATGTGGCTACCTTTTAAGTGATTTATGAACCTCCTCATTTTTGGCTTCGCAACACTTTGTAGTATGGAGAACACTTTTAAGACGTTCTTCATCTATCAGTCTACCCTGGCATTTTGGACAATCACACTTTCCGTATGTTTTATTTCCGATACGGATTAATGCATATTCCAAATGCTGGATAAAGTTTGTTTGCCTTTGTAATAGCTTTCCATTCAATTCTTTAGACTGGGTTTCTTGCCCTTCCTCTAAGACTTTGAAGGTTGGCGAGGTGTCATTCGTGTCATTCCCTTTTGCTGTAGAAAATTTAATTTGTCGCTTTTCTTTGTCGATTCTCTCAAGGATTTTCTCCTTGTAGTACAACAATTTAGCATCAGACAATCGAGTTGTTTTTTCTACAACATCAAGCACAGCGTGCCCATTTGCATTGTTAGCTTTTGCTTCCATAACTTTGATTAATTTTTAAATAAGATTATTTATCGAATATATTACTATACTTTATCTCTTTTGTCAAAAATAACAGCCTATGAAGTTTTACTTCATAGGCTGTTATTTAAAAATTCATAATTTGTCCTAAAAACTTATCCAATGCCCCAAAAATGCTACAAAAAGTAATGCAGCAAGCATCCCTAAAATATACTGATACTTGGATAAAACTGCTATCGCAACAACTATGATTATAACTTTTGTCCATCCTAATAATAGAATCGAAGCCCAAATAGTTTGTAAAAACGTTTGTATTGTTTCCATAATTGTATTGTATCTTAAAAATAATCTTTTGAATAGACTAAAAATTATTTAAACGCATTCTTTCCTGGGAAAATTGCTTTTGTTCCTAGGGATTCTTCTATGCGTAGAAGCTCATTATACTTTGCTACTCTTTCACTTCTACACAATGAGCCCGTCTTTATCTGTCCTGTTCCTAATCCTACTACTAGATCAGCAATCGTCGCATCCTCTGTCTCCCCTGATCTATGTGATACAACGGCTGTAAATCCTGCTTTCTTTGCCATATTTATAGCATCAATAGTTTCAGACACAGTTCCTATTTGATTTAATTTGATTAAAATTGAATTAGCAGACTTCTTCTCTATACCCTCCGCTAGTCTCTTTATATTTGTCACAAAGAGATCATCCCCTACTATTTGAATTTTCTTCCCTAGTTTCTTTGTCATTAGACTCCATCCACTCCAATCATCCTCTGCTAGTCCATCTTCGATAGAAACTATTGGGAACTTTTTAACCCATTCTTCATAGAAAGCTATCATTTCCTCGCTAGTCAGACTTCTACCCTCTGTTGCTAATACATACTTTCCATCTTTATAGAATTCACTAGCCGCTGCATCTATAGCTATACTTATATCCCTACCTGGTGTATATCCTGCTCTCTTTATGGCCTCAAGAATTATCTCTATGGCTGCCTCATTAGTTGGTAGTGACGGTGCATAACCTCCTTCATCTCCTACAGAAGTATTCAGCTTTCTCTCTTTCAAAATTTTCTTCAGCGTATGGAAAACTTCAGCCCCCCATCGTAGTGCCTCTCTAAAAGACTTCGCCCCCGTGGGCATAATCATAAACTCCTGTAAATCTGTAGAATTCTCTGCATGGCTTCCACCATTTAGTATATTCATCATCGGCACTGGAAGACGGATCTCTTTATTCTTTGATATTTCTTTAAAATATTTCCATAGAGGCTTCTTCTCAGATAGTGCTACCGCCTTTGCAAAAGCAATTGAAACTCCAAGAATAGCATTAGCACCTAGTTTGCCCTTATTTTCTGTTCCGTCTAGCTCTATCATCGCAGCATCTAAAGTTTTCTGATCCCAGATTTTACCCTTTAGCTTTTTCTGTATGTCTTCATTTACGTTCTTTACTGCATTTAATACTCCATTACCACCATATCTCTTTGCATCTCCATCACGAAGCTCTACTGCTTCATGACTTCCTGTGGATGCACCAGATGGCACTCCTGCCCTACCCATTGATCCATCTGCAAGTATTACATCTACCTCGACAGTTGGGCACTGATTGTACCGCTGCCAGTCAGGAGGAATTACTGATGGAAACCATGACTTCTGACGAATTTGGAGGGATATGCAGAGACTGTATGAA
>CAINWY010000105.1 GCA_903854645.1 uncultured bacterium
CCAGATAGTGGCGAGACCACTATCTGGGAAAATAAAAGATATATTAAATTATATGTCAAAAAGTAAAGAAAACATTTTTATAGAACCTTGGATTGAAACAGAAGGATGGGATAAAGTTGTTTTTTCTAAGATCAAGGTACCTACATACTTAATATCTTTAGAAAAATTAGAAAAAAATCTTAAGATCTTAAATCAAGTTGAGAAGAAAACTGGAGCTCGCATACTGATGGCATTAAAAGGTTTTTCGATGTATTCGACTTTCCCTATAATTAAAAGATATTTATCAGGGAGCGAAGCTAGCTCTGTAAATGAGGCGCGTTTAGGTCATGAAAAATTCGGTAAAGAAATGCACGTTTTTTCACCTTCATATACATATGAAAATATTGCAGAATATATTAAATATTCTGACCATTTA
The DNA here is from genome assembly GCA_903854645.1 of uncultured bacterium. Classification (GTDB taxonomy): domain Bacteria; phylum Patescibacteriota; class Minisyncoccia; order Phycocordibacterales; family UBA9973; genus UBA8515. The sequence continues at coordinate 416 of CAINWY010000105.1, forward strand.
GTATTTAATTCTTTTTCTCAATGGAATAAATTTAAGAAAACAGTAAAAGCTTCTAAAAAGAAGATTTCATGTGGACTCCGAGTCAACCTAGAACATAGTGAAGTTGATACTCCGATGTATGACCCTAGTAGTCCAGACTCTCATTTTGGTGTAAAAATAGTAAATTTTGAAAGAGAAAACATGAACGGACTAGATGGTTTACATTTTCATAATTTATGTGAACTTGGAGCAGATGCACTAGAAAGAAGTCTAAAAGTTTTTGAGGAAAAGTTCGGAGAATTTTTGCCACAGATGAAGTGGGTAAATTTCGGGGGAGGACACCATATAACAAGACGCGATTATGATGTAGATTTACTTTGTAAAATAATTTTAGATTTCAAAAAGCGTTATCCTAAACTGATAATTTATTTGGAGCCTGGTGAAGCTATAGCTTTAAATGCAGGGGTTTTAGTGGGAGAAGTTATCGATATTTTTAAAAATAATAAAAATACAGCAGTACTAGATCTATCTGCTACTACACATATGCCAGATGTCCTTGAAATGCCCTATTTACCAAGTATTTTAGACGCAGAACCATCAAAGGAGGGGGCAGAGCATAATTATCGTCTCGTAGGCCCTAGTTGCCTTACAGGTGACGTGATAGGTGAATATTCATTCAGCAAACCACTTGAAATAGGGCAGAAATTAGTATTTATGAATATGGCAATATATACGATGGTGAAGAATAATACTTTCAATGGAGTTAATTTGCCAAACATATCAACAATAGATAAAAATGGTAAGCTTAAGATTATTAAAAAATTTGGTTATATAGATTTTAAAAATAGATTATCATAATATATGAATAAAGAAGAAAATTTAAAAAAACTCGAAGAAATTATAAAGAATTTTAATCCAAATGAAAATGGCTTAGTATTTCATGGCATTTTCGGTTTACCTTTTGGTACACTTGAATCAAAAATCGTTTTGGTTCCAGTCCCTTGGGAATCTACAGTATCATATCGTGGTGGAACAGCCGAGGGTCCGAAAGCTATTCTTGATGCATCTCAACAGATTGATCTTTATGATCAAATGAATCCTAACGGATGGAAAGAGGGCATAGCAATGGAGGATATCCCATCTAGTATTTTTTACAATAATCAGCATACAAAAGAAAAAGTTGTCAAATATATTGATAAATATAGTGAAGGGGAAATAGATTTAGTTTTACAGGATGAGATAAATAGTGATTGTGCTGAACTCAACACTTATGTAAAAGAAAAAACTTCAAAATTAATTAATGATGGAAAAATTGTTGGAATCGTTGGTGGAGACCATAGTGTACCGCTCGGTTATTTACAGGCTTTAGGAGAAAAATTTGAGGACTTTGGTATTTTACATATAGACGCACATGCAGATCTCAGAAAAGCTTATGAAGGCCTTACTTTTTCACATGCTTCGATTTTTTATAATGCATTGGAAATTAAAAGTATTTCAAAATTAGTCCAGATAGGGTTAAGAGATTTTTGTGAACAAGAATATGAATTAATTTTGGAACAAAAGGATAGAATATCAGTTTTTACCGATTATGATATTAAAAAACATATTTTTGAAGGTGGAACATTAAAGGAAAAATATAAAGAAATTATAAATTGCTTACCCCAAAATGTATATATTTCTTTTGATATTGACGGTCTCGTACCATATCTTAGTCCTAGCACCGGTACTCCCGTAATTGGAGGGTTTAGTATAGAAGAATTAGTATATTTATTCGAGGAGTTGCATGCATCCGGTAGAAAAGTAATAGGCTTTGATTTGTGTGAAGTCGCTTCAGAAAAAGATAAAGATTGGGACGGGAATGTAGGGGCTCGCGTTTTATATAAACTTTGTCTTTTGGCCTTAAAAAGTCAAAAATAATAGAATATGATATAATTTTCATGTGAATCCCGAAAGAGTAGCGGTCATAGTAAAGAACGGGAATA
>CAINWY010000106.1 GCA_903854645.1 uncultured bacterium
ACCGAGTATTGGCGTAACAGAGCTACTTGTATTTATTATTATGCCCTTACTATTAATAATGAGTAAATAGTGAGCAGAATCCGCTAGAAGTTTAAACTTACCGATATTATTCATTTCTCCACATTTTTTACATTTTATTTCAATGGTTCCATCAAAAAATATACCTTTCAATAAAAGTTTTCCACATTTACATCTGTGTTCATTTAAAAGTAATGTATTCATATAAATATTGTTAATAACATTTATACTATATCATCATTGTGAAATTTGTATAGTTAATCAAAATAATATATATATATATTATTCCCATTCAAAGCCCCTACCAAAATGCCCCCAAATACAGGTATCTCTATAGTTCACTTCGTCTAATTTAAGGTATTTATACATACCCAAAGGTGATAGATCATATCCCGTTATTTCGCTCTCGATACCATCTATTAGCGCTACCGCCATAACTGGCTCACTTTTCCCTATCGCGTAGGCAAGCTTTGTATATACGTTGGTAGCATTGTATTTACGTAATAGCTCCACTGCAATCTTACGCGCCATATATGCTCCTGTTCTATCTACTTTGGTATAATCCTTACCCGAGAAGGATCCTCCTCCTATTGCATGTTCTGGACCATAATTATCTACTATGAGCTTCCTACCGGATAGACCAGTATCTGCATCAAATCCACCCTGATACCATTCTCCTGCGGGGTTGATTAGATATTCGTCTGACTCAATTATACTTTCTGCTAATTTTAAAAGTTCATCATTTTTTGTATTCTGGAAACTTGCTACTACTGTCACTACTCTTCCATTATTTATCGTTACTTGGGTCTTGCCATCAAAAGGATAAATTTCAAATATTTTTTGGCATAGATTACGCGCCAAACTATATTCGAGAGGTAGATAATCCTCTGTCTCATTTGTAGCATAGCCTCTCATAATTCCTTGATCTCCAGCCCCACCTGTATCTACACCTTGCGCAATCTGTGGACTCTGTAAAACTATATTAGATAAAATTTTAAAATTATTACCAACTATTTTTTTAACTATTTCTTCTATATTGGGATTAACCTTCGAAGTAACCTCTCCATTTATTGTTACTAGATTGTGTCCTCCCATAACCTCTATCGCACAGCGACTATACTTATCTCCCTCTAAATATGCATCTAATATACTATCTGCAATATAATCGCATATCTTATCTGGATGCATTGGGCTTACAAACTCTGATGTTTTTATACTCATATTCCACTTGACCGAACATTTTTAAAAAAAATGTTTTAGGTTTAAATTAAAAAATCTCTATTAAAAGAGAAAGATAGATGACTAGTCTTATCTTTCCAAATAGTGTTTCCACTATTGGCTGGATTTAGCACCTACTCATAATGAGGGTTGCTGATGGGTCGTTGAGCCAGTGCTCTCGCCATACTCCTGATATATAACTATTAAGTTGTATATTTATCTTAACACGTATATAGATTATTTCAAATTATCAATACTCCCCTTATCTATTACATTTTTAAATCCTACTTTATCCATCATACTTTTTGCCATCATTGATCTATTGCCTGATTCACAATACAAACCTACCTCTTCATTCTTATCAACATCTGGGAATACACCCTCCATCATCTTCATAATGTCAAAATTTATGGCTCCCTGTATGTGGAAACTATCATATTCATTCTTTGTTCGAACATCAATTAATTTCATAATTTATATTATATCATTTTTAATCAACATTCAGTTGCTTTATTAACATATCGGTATACAAAAAACAAATTTTGTTCCAGAATCTGCCGGCTCATATACTATATCTCCACCATGAGCTCTGGCAATAATTCTCGCACTATAGAGGCCCAATCCTGTACCGTTTGATTTCGAACTGGTAAACTTTTTAAATAACTTTTTTTCAATTTCTCTTGGAATTTTACCTGAATTAAAAAATCCAATATTTATACACTCTTCATTCATATCAATATTTATTAAAATCTTTCCATCAATTTTACTCGAGGCATCTATTGCATTATGGAGAATATTACTGATCATTGAATCAAAAAGTATTTCATCAATCAAAACTTTTTGTTTTAGAACTCCATCCTCTATTATATATTCAAGATTTCCTACCTTTTTAATATTTTTATAAACATTATCAATATTTTCTTTTATTTCCTGCATAGACTTCTCAGTTTTATTTTGAATTTGCTGGCCTCTCTCTATTTTTGCTAGCAATAGATAGCTCTCCATCATTTTCATCATCTTGTTCCCAGTATAAGATATCATAGATGCATATTTATTTATTTCTTCTTTTGTGCAATCTTCTTCAATTAGAAAGCTGGAATATCCATTAATGAGTGACAAGGGACTCTTCAAGTCATGGTTTAATGTGTGTATATAATTCTCGAGTGATTCTACGATTCGCTTCTTTTTTGTTATATCAGTATGTGTGCCAAACATTAGAAGTGGTTTGCCATTCCCATCACGAGATATCACACCTCCACGCTCACATATCCATACCCAGTTTCCATTTTTGTGTTTGATTCTACTTTCGTATTTATAGTAAGGTAAATTCCCTGAAATATGTTCATTGATAAGCCTGCCAGATTCTGCATAATCATCAGGATGGGTTATGTCTTTTAACATATCACCAGAAATTAGCCCAGATTTATCTAGGTCATATCCGGTCATTTGTGTCCAACGTTTACTAAAAGTTATTTCACCTGTTTTTAAGTTTCTCTCCCAAGTTCCAACATCGATGCTTTCGATGATATTTTTAATTTGTGTTTTTGTTTCTTGTAATTGATTTGATAGTTGTGTATTTAATGTATTATTGGTCTCCATTTTTATGATTTTTAATTAT
>CAINWY010000107.1 GCA_903854645.1 uncultured bacterium
GCATTTGCATCTTTTGGAATGTTTAATAATGAATATGAGAGGAATGATTTATTTTTAAAAATAATTAAGAAATTAGAATAGATGTATAAGTATAAAAAAATTATTATTTTGGGTAGTAGTGGTTCCGGGAAATCGACACTGGCGAATAGAATAGGTCTATATACAGGTTTCCCAGTATATCATTTAGATAATATACTTTATAATCCTGGGTGGGAGAGAAAAGAAAAGAGTAAGTGGTCTGAAATTTGTAGAGAAATTTTTTTGAGGAAAGATGTTGGAATAGTAGATGGTAATTATACAAGTATTATTCCTGAAAGGATAAATTGGGCTGATTTGGTAATATTTATTGATATACCCACTTGGTTGCAAATATATCGTATATTTCTAAGAAATATCAGAATTAAAATAGGATTAGAAAAAAGATATGGGACGCAAAAGGAAAATAAAGAAAAAATAGGATGGGATTTTTTAAAATGGGCATATAGATGGAATAAACATGAAAAAGATAAAATATTTTCTATGATTGATTCTTATAAAGATAAAAAAGTTATTATAATTAGTAAACCAAAAGAATTAGACATAAAGAGTCTATTTGAATAATAATATGAAAAATTTAGAAATTGGAGAAATATATAAGCATTATAAGGGGACCAAGGTGAAGGTTTTGGGGGAATGTTTTCACAGTGAGACTATGGAGCCCTTGGTTATCTATATACATCTAGAAGATGGAGTATCTTGGGCTCGTCCGAAAGATATGTTCTTGGAGGATGTTATAGTGGATGAAGTTGAGATGGAAAGGTTTGAAAAAATTGAACATGATATCTTAATTAAACCAAGTAAATAAATATATGGAAGGATCACCAAAAAATGAAAATATAGAGAAAGTTATTAGTCCAGAGGAATTTTTTGATAAAAATTTAGAAATCTCTAGAGTTTCAAGAGAGGAATTTATCAAAATAGTAAAAGAAAGAAATCCTAATATGGATGAAGATAAAATCATTCAAGCTAAGGGAATAAATTTTTCTCTAAATGGTAAAACAATTATTTTATTAAGAACTGATATTTTTCCTGAAAAATATTTACCATATCTTCAAACTCATGAAAAATGGGAAGCTTATATTGCAAGGAAAAATGGTTTTAATCTTTGGGATAGAACAATAAGAGAATACAAAAAGGGTGAATCAACAGATCTTTCTGAGGAGGAAGATCAAAAAAAATTCTTTAAAGAATTAGAGGTTTATAATTATGAATTTCGTCATGAGTATGCTATTTATAAAGAGTATCAACAAGCATTAAAAGATGGGAAATTGGATGAGTATCATAAATGGTTTATGCAATTAAGAGAAAATGAAAAAGTTAAAACAAGCGAAGATAATCTTATATTGACAGAGAATGATACTGAGATAAGGATGTCTATTTATAATAAACTTAAATACAATACGCCACATTTATTTTTAAAGAAGTAATTAAAATATGAAAGAACTAGAATTATCAAAAATTAAAAACGTTCACTTTATAGGCATCGGAGGGATTGGTATCTCTGCCGTGGCTCGCATGATGGTTCATGATGGAAAGAAGGTCACAGGGCAAGATATGCAAGGAGGTGAAATAGTAAGTGAACTCATTAAACTAGGCATAAGTATAAAGGTAGGGCAATCATATGAGAATATACCAGAAGATACTGATTTGATAGTTTATACGATAGCTATTGATACATATGACCCTGATCTAGCAAATAAGATAAAAGGCCAAGATATCGTGCCCGTTCGTTCTTATCCGGAAATGCTTAATATAATAAGTGAGGACAAATATACAATTGCAGTATCAGGCACTCATGGTAAGACCACTACCACTGCAATGATTGCACAGATTCTAAAAGATAATGGAGATGACCCAACAGTGATAGTGGGAAGCTTGCTCGTAGGAGAGAAGAGTAATTTTATTGCTGGAAAGAGTAAATATTTAGTCGTTGAGGCTTGTGAATACCGTCGTTCATTTTTAAATATAAATCCGATGGTTTTAGTTATTACAAATATAGATGAAGATCACCTGGATTATTATAAAGATATAGAAGATATCAAAAATGCATTCCACGAGATGGCCATGAAGGTCCCCGCAGATGGCTTTGTAGTTTGTAATCCAAAAGATAAAAATATAGCAGATGTAATAAAAGATATAAATGCACCTGTAGTAGACTGGCAAGAATTTTATAATGGCGCACTTAAATTAAAGGTTCCAGGTATACACAACAAGAAGGATGCAGCTTGCGCTATTGCTGTCACTGTAAATCTTGGACTAGGTAAAGAAGCTTCTGAGAGTCTAGTATGCAATTTTCCTGGTACATGGAGAAGATTTGAATTTAAGGGAAAGCTATCAAATGGAGCAATAGTTTATGACGACTATGCTCACCATCCTACAGAGATAGTTGCTACTATGGAAGGATTCAGAGAGCTTTATAAAAAAGAAGAAGGATGGAAAATCACTGTAGTATTTCAGCCACATCTATTTTCTCGTACGAAGCTACTTTTAAATGATTTCGCACAGAGTTTTATAGATGCAGATCAGGTGCTACTTTTACCTATATATTATGCGCGTGAGGTAGATGATGGAACTATCTCATCAGAAATTTTGTCCAATGAAATAAATAAAAATACTAATAATTCCAAATCATTTGGCAGCTTTAAAGAACTCGAAGGTTACTTGGAAGGAGGGTTGCCCAATATGGGGGAGAAGA
>CAINWY010000108.1 GCA_903854645.1 uncultured bacterium
CGCCACCAACTCTTTGTCAATTTCAGACAATTCTTCCATACCCAAGATGGCAATAATATCTTGCAAATCTTTATAACGTTGAAGAACACGCTGAACCTCACGAGCGACAGAATAATGTTCCTTACCAACGATATTCGGATCAAGAATTGTAGAAGATGAGTCAAGTGGATCAACAGCTGGATAAATACCAATTTCTGAAAGTGAACGATTTAAAACAACAGTAGAATCTAGGTGAGCAAATGTTGTAGCTGGAGCTGGATCTGTTAAATCGTCTGCAGGCACATAGACAGCTTGCACAGAAGTAACAGAACCTTTATCGGTAGAAGTGATGCGTTCTTGTAAAATTCCCATCTCTGTACTGAGAGTAGGTTGATAACCCACAGCAGAAGGAATGCGACCGAGTAATGCAGAAACTTCGGAGCCAGCTTGCGTAAAACGGAAAATATTATCAATAAAAAGAAGGACATCTTTACCCTCAGCATCACGAAAATGTTCAGCCATTGTGAGTCCAGAAAGAGCTACACGTAGACGAGCACCTGGCGGTTCATTCATTTGTCCGAAAACCATGGCGACCTTTGGAAGCACGCCAGAATCTTTCATTTCATGATAAAGGTCATTACCTTCACGAGTACGCTCACCGACTCCAGCAAAAACAGAATATCCACCGTGATTTGATGCAATGTTATGAATAAGTTCTTGAATAACGACTGTCTTACCGACACCAGCGCCTCCGAAAAGTCCAACTTTACCACCTTTGAGAACTGGACAAATAAGATCAATGACTTTAATACCCGTTTCAAGAATTTCAACTTTTGTAGCTTGAGATACATAAGGAGGAGCTTTGCGATGTATTGGCATTCTCTTTGCAGATTCTAGAGAATTACCACCAGCTTTCACTAAAGACTCAACAGGTAGGTCATCAATGGTCTCACCCAAGACATTAAAAATCCTTCCAAGAGTTGCACTACCCACAGGTACAGAAATAGGTGCTCCGGTATTCGTGACTTCCATTCCACGTGATAGACCATCAGTGGTATCCATGGCCACTGCTCGGACTATTCCACCACCTAGATGTTGTTCAGTCTCAAGAATCACTTTCTTGGTTCCATTCATCACTTCTAATGCATTGTAAATTTCTGGTAAATTTTCTCCAAAATTCACATCTACGACTGGACCTATTATTCTTTTTATTGTACCTGTTGTTTTCATAATAATAATTTAATTAATAATTGATTTTGCTAAATCATGCCGCGAAAGTCAATCGAATCGCGACGCTAATAATTTTTTAACTCACCGATGCCATACCCGCACTAATCTCTGATATTTCTCTAGTAATGTTCGACTGCCTTGCTTTATTGAACACTAGAGTCAAATCATCAATCATCTCTCCGGAAGCGTCACTAGCATTCTTCATCGCCACCATTCTGCTTGATTGCTCAGATGCATTTGATTCCAGAATCATTTGATAAATCTGCATTCTGGTCAATTTCTCGGCAAGTGAACCAATCAACTTTACTTTATCACCCTCAAACAAATAATCTGCTTTCATTTGTGAAGGACCGTCCTCCACATTTTCATGTTGCTTTATATGTTCTAAAGATTCAATCACCTCTTTTAAATCCGTCTTACTGACTGGCAATATTTGCTTTATGTTTGGTTTTTGAGTAAGAGCTGAAACGAAATCAGTATATGCCACCAAAACTTTATCATAATGAAGAGCAGTATATTCATCTATAGCAAATTTAGAAATAGGAACAATTCCAGATAAAGAAATCTTATCATCTAGATCTGAAAAAGTAATAACAATATTTACACCCAATCTGCGCATTGCTATATCACCCTTTTTGCCAACAGACACAACATCAATATTCAAATTTTTATTTTTCAACAATGAAATAGTTTTTTTAATAACCTGCGCATTATAAGCACCACAAAGTCCACGATTTGAGGTAATCAGTATAA
>CAINWY010000109.1 GCA_903854645.1 uncultured bacterium
GGTGCTTTCACTACCTCTTTGGCTGCTGGTATAGCCAATGCCTTTGTAATAGTTACAGTACTTGTACCCCTTGCACCTAATACTTCTGTAGCATTACCATCATTTGCCAAAACTGAAGCGGATGAAAAATTAATGAAACCATTACCTGTATTTTTGGCTTTGAAAAAGAGAGTAACTACCGTGCCCGAGTTCCCTGTATAGCCATTTAACATTATGCCATCAAAGCTTACAAAACCCTCCTCGTTTGAATAGGAAGGCTCCTTTACCCAAAGGCTTATTACTGATGATGCCTTTGATACAGAGGTCAGTGTTAGAATATCTTTCGGGAATAATATTTTGGCAGATATTGCATTTATAGATTCCCCACTGCTCACTGTCATATTTACTCGGACATCGTCCCCTACTTTATAACTCAATGATGACGGAGAGAACCCACTAGTAGCAGCATAGACATTTTGAATATTAAATAAAATACATAAAATAAAAAATATTTTTACTATCTTCTGTATTTTTATATTAATTTTCATATATGTATAAGTTTATTACATCTACATCATTTTATCAATGCTTAAAATCTTAAAATCATTGTAAATATTTTCTTCATATAGCTCTGTACCATATCCGTCATTTGCGAGTGTTGATCCATTTGATAGCCCTATCCGAGCCTCACCTGTATTTTTGTATTTAAAGACTAAACTTACTATCTCTCCAGTTTTACCCGTATACCCACCGAGTATCACTCCAGCAAAAGATATAGACCCATTTTCATTTACATCTGTAGGCTCTTCTATCCATAAACTTACTATTGAATTATCTCTTGAAATAGACACTAGAGAAAGATCCTCATTTAAGAATTTAATCTCTCCAGAAATTGCATTTACAGATGAGTTTGTGTCCAATATCACTTTTACTGTAAAAGTGCCATCATTTATGGATATTTTATCTATTGGTAGTATTTCCAATGCTGCAGCGTTTACATGGTACGTACAGAGGAAAAAAAATACTATTGTAAAGATAGATGAGAGATATTTATGATTATTGGTCTTTTTTATATCTAAATTCATATACTTTCTTAATCATTAATAAAATTAGAAGAATTAAAAGAATTATAAATACGAGTACAAAACTAGTAGAAATACCTTCAGCTGGTAGAGATTCTATATTTATCATAATGCTTGCCCCTCTATAATTCGTAGCTTGCAAAGTTATCATACTATGCCTACTTTGATCTTCTAGCAAGTAGGGACTCTCTATGCTTTTCCAACCTCTCACGCCTTCTTTTATTTTGACTTCTTTTATTCCAGTCTGTTTATCTTTTGCGTCAAAGATGAGAACGTATTTACCATTATAGAGACTTGGGTCTGTCTCCACGCTAGCACTCAATTCTGGACTCGTATCATTTTCTATATTTGTTATTACATTATTGTCTACGTTTGAAGCTATATATGATGAATTTGTAGGAGAGATACTCTCTGTAGTCCCTAGACCATCGTTTAGTGTAAATATGAAATTACTTGTACTTAGATTTGTGACTCCTTCCTTCTTTGCTTCAAAAACGAGGCGGAGTAGTATTCCATTTAATTTTTGTTTCTGATTGAAAGGGTCTACAACTCCCGAGAAGCCATTGGTGATGATGCCAGAAAATCTTATCTCACTATTTTCTACTTTAGGCTTATCTATGAATAGGTTTATGATTGACCTACCTTCTTCTGCTCGAATGAATGCTAGGTTATCTTTCTCAAAAGAGACTTTGCCCTCTACTCCATTTATACTCTCTCCTTTTGTATCTATCATCACATCTACATAGAATTCTTTCCCTATAGTTATCTTATCCGTTCCTGATGTGAGCTCTATAGAGGAAGCAAAAACATTCCCTCCATAAGAAAGAAAAGATATCAGAACAAATATATATAAAACTATTAATTTTTTAAGATTATTTCTCATACATTAATTTAATTATAATTTATCCAGTCCAGTTATATGCGAGGATACTAAAGTCTGCCAGTGTTATCACGTCATCATTATTCAAATCAATTTTAGCTGGAGGATTTGGCTTTTTATACCAGTACGCCATCATAGAAAAGTCTACGATGTTTACATGCATATCACAATTGATATCCCCTCGTAGGAATCCACAGTATGAGTCTCCCTTCAGTTTATTTTCAGTTCCTACCTTAAAGATTAAAGGTAATGTATCCAAACTCATTGATCCATTTAGAATTGATTTTGCTTTAACATCATAACTACCAAAGGCGAGTATCGATGTATCTAGATTATATGAGTATATTCCTGTACTACTCGCTGATACTTTATAAGTATATTCATTCGTACCCTTTATGGTTATGACTACTTCGCTGTTTGGATTACTCACGCCATAGATACTTAGACTATCTCCCTTCTTTACTATTACTTTATCCATATCTACTGTTGGTGATAAAAGAATATTTGCTATATTAATATTGGCTTTTGGTGTTATGGAGACAGGTATAGAGAAAACAGAAGATTTCCTGCCAGTACTATCCTCGGCATAGACTGTGAATGTATATATGTATGTATCCAATCCTGTAATTGTCGCAGAAAAAATTCCACCAGATGAAGCAACCGTCGTAGAAACCAAACTACCATCCTTTAAAATATAGACTTTGGCAGATGTGTAAGCGATACCAGAGAAATTTATCGCAGTAGGTATGCTGACAGTTCCTCCTCCACCTCCGCCTCCTCCACTTGGTACTGGTGATGGTGGAGCGATAGCCCCCACTGTTGCAGAAATGCTCACAGTACTACTGTTTATAATAGTAAGGTCAGCAAATATGATTTGCGGTATTATAAAAGATACAGCAATAAATAAAAACAGAAATTTTTTATATAATATATTAGACATTACTACTACTTATTTTCTTTCATCTCTAGTTGAGCTTCAGCTATGATACTCTTTTTGTATATTTTCAATAATTTCTTTCCTCCAAAAAATAATATTGATAAAATTGCGATTATGATTATGAGTAATTGCCATGGGAATACAAAGAAGAATATTTGTTTTGTACTATGAACGCCATTCGAGCCGAATTTTAGATCAATATTTGCAAAGTATGGACCCATTGCAAAGTTCTTCCACTGGTATGAAGCTCTGCCTAGGAATGATTTATCCATCACTTGCTTAGTATTTGTGTTCA
>CAINWY010000110.1 GCA_903854645.1 uncultured bacterium
AAAGCAGTTGATTTCATTGATACTGCCAATCCTTGGATTACGTTTGTGCCATGTCCTGAGACACTTGCCTCCGCTATTGATTTCACAGGAGCATACGCCGTTGAAGTGTAATATTCTGTGATAACAATGATAAGAGCTGTAACTGCTATACCTACCAATGCACTTATATATAGAGCATTTACAGAGTAGAGTCCATTTCCTGTCATTATCCATTTTGTAATAGGGTAGAAACCAATAGCTGAAAGAACTCCAGCGGAAATAAGGCCTTTGTACAAAGCACCCATTATATTGTTACTTTTACCTAGTTTTACAAACCAAGTACCAATTATTGAAGAAAGTATTGCAACTCCACCGATAGCAAGAGGGAATATGATTGCATTACTGAAACCTGTAAACATAAGAGAACCGAGAAGCATAGTTGCAACTGAAGTAACTGCGTATGTTTCAAACAAGTCTGCAGCCATACCAGCACAATCTCCGACATTGTCTCCTACGTTGTCAGCTATAACGGCTGGATTACGAGGATCATCTTCAGGAATTCCTGCCTCTACCTTACCTACGAGGTCAGCTCCAACATCGGCAGCTTTTGTAAAGATTCCACCACCAAGACGAGCAAAGATTGAAATCAAACTTGCTCCAAATGATAGACCAATAAGGGATTTCACTGCTTCTGCAGAGCCTGCCCCAAAAATCTTTTCAGCTATTATGTAGAATACTGTGACACCAAGAAGTGCTAAACCTACTACGAGTAAACCTGTAACAGTTCCTCCTTTGAAGGCAAGACTCAAAGCTTCTTTTAATCCTTTTTTTGCTTCTTCTGTAGTACGGACATTTGCACGAACTGAAACGTTCATACCTATATATCCAGCAACTGCGGATAGAATAGCACCGAAAATAAAGCTAAAAGCTGTCATCCAACCTCCAACCATAGGAATAAAACCTATGACGAAGAATAGAACAACTGCGATAACACCGATTGTTTTGTATTGGCGATTTAGATAAGCCTTGGCACCTTCTTGTATAGCGAGAGCTATAGCTTGCATCTTTGCATCACCTGTACCTTTCTTTAGAACAACACGGATTAAAAATAGACCGTATAATATTGCAATTATAGAAGTTATAAGAGCAAAAATAATAAATGGATTCATGTTTATAATTATTAATTACTAATGACTAATTTACTGACTCCAATCCGACTAATGATTAATTGGTAATCAGTAATTGTTAATTACTTGTCTTCTGTCCCATCATCGACGATTCCGTCGTCTAACACATCATCACTTATTTCTTCACCACCTTTTGCATTTGTTGCCTCCATACCTTTTATGTCGATTCTCCATCCTGTAAGCTTTGCTGCGAGTCTTACATTTTGTCCACCTTTTCCTATTGCTAGAGAAAGCTGGTCTACGGCGACTTCAATCATAGCTTTGTGTTCCTGTTCTACAACTTCAATTTTTAATACTGTTGCTGGAGATATCGCACTTGATATATAAGTAGCTGGATCTGGAGACCAAGGTATTATATCTATCTTTTCACCATTAAGTTCACTCATTACTGTTGTTACTCTTATACCTTTCTGTCCGACGCAAGATCCTACTGGGTCTACGTGTTCATCGTTCGAGTAAACTGCAATTTTTGAACGTGCTCCTGCCTCACGAGCTATAGACTTTATCTCCACAGTTCCTGATGCTATTTCTGGTGCTTCCATTTTGAATAATCCTTCTATAAGTTGTGGATGAGTACGGGAAAGCTTTAGATTTACGCCTCTTGGAGTCTCTTCTACCGAGTAAAGATAAGCTTTTATTCTCTCACCTTGTCTGTAGTATTCCCCTGGGATTTGTTCATCTGGAAGTATGATACCTGTTGCACGGTTGAAGTCTATATAGACTACTCCACGCTCAACCTTCTCTACTACTCCATTGATAATTTCACCTTCCTTACTTCCATATTCATCGACTATCACACTTCTCTCTGCTTCACGGATTTTCTGTATGATAACTTGTTTTGCTGTTTGAGCAGCAATACGTCCATAGTCATCTTTGTTTTCTAGTGGGAATACGAGTTCTTCTTTTAGTTCTACATTTCTTTTAATTTTCTTTGCATCTTCGAGTAGGATGTGGTGTTCTTCATTAAAGCGAACTCTCTCATCATCTTCTGCAATTTCTTCTTCTTCGTCATCTTCTTTTGTCATTCTTACAAGTGTGTCGTCCACAACAATTTTGATTTGTTGGAATTCCATTTCACCTGATTCTATATCTATCTTTGCACGTATGATTTGGCCCTTTTTGCCGTAATCTTTCTTATAAGCGGCAGCGAGTGCTTGCTCTATAGCGTCTATGATCTTTTCTCGAGGGATCTTACGCTCTTGCTCAAGCTGTTCTAGTGCCGACTTCATTCCTTTGAGGTCTAACATAACTATAATTACTAATTGCTAATTACTAATTACTAATGTGCCTAGTTGGCACACAAGATAATAATTAGAAACAGTATTTTATTAAATTGTTATTAAATTGTAATTTCTTCCAATAAAGCAATAAATACATTGTTTTATTAGTAAAAATAAAAGCCCGGTTCGAGGACGGACTTACACCATAAATACTACTACAGAGAAATGGTTTGGTCAACTATTGTCCCGAAAAATTGCCGATCAGAATTCCACCCAGTTTTATGCATAATATTATGCATAATATTTTATATCTGTGGTATAATTATAAACAATTAGTTTATTATTATTAATATTTTTTTTATTATGAATCTATTTAAAAAATTATC
>CAINWY010000111.1 GCA_903854645.1 uncultured bacterium
AGTGGGTAATGAAATTTGTGGAGACTACCTCAGAACTCTAGACTTTGAAAATGATATTATAAAAAAGTGTATAAGAATAATAGGTCCAAGAATGAATGTCTGGGATGGACTAAAGGTTGGAATATCAGCCCCACCTATAAAGACAAAGTATGGATGGATCCTTCTTTATCATGGGGTATCTAAAAGCACCTCAACCTATAGAGTAGGGGTACTTCTCTTAGACTTGAAAGATCCAGCTATAGTTTTGGCAAGATCCTCCGATGCAATTTTTCAACCAGAAACAGATTATGAGAAGTATGGAATAGTAAACAATGTTGTTTTTCCTTGCGGCATGATATTGAAAGGTGATTTACTCTATATATACTATGGTGGAGCAGATAAGGTCACGGGTGTAGCAACTATGAAGCTATCCGTTATACTCGGCGCTCTTGTCAGAGGCTCAAAATTAGGTGAAAAGTAGGGAATGAAAAAGTCTTCTAAATATGTTATTATAAACAAAGGGCATAGAAGCCCTTTGTTTCATTTATGGATCCCGTTAGAGATGTGCTTGTTATTTTCTACTGGAGGCATAAAGTTTTGGTGAGGGTTATATTAGTAAGTAAAATTTATAAGATAGGAAGTCTAGTGACTTCCTATCTCTAACGGGATGGATAAAGAAAAAGATTACTCAAATTTGCACCGAATGTTGGTGCTCAAATACTATTGGCAGGTTGTAAGGAATTATAAGATTCCGTTTTTTATCATTATTTTTTGTTCAATAGTAGGAGCAGTATTAGATATTTATATACCATTGCAGTTTCTTAAACTTTGGAATGTATTAAGTACGAATAATTTTGATCTTGTTGTAAAAGCTAGAAATATTATCATATTTATATCCATGTTAGGATTAGTACGTTGGATTTTCAGAAGAACGGTTGGGTTTTCTAATTCATATTTTCAAGCAAATGTTATGGCAGGACTTCGAGAGCAAGCTTTTTCTTATATGATAGGGCACTCTCATACATTTTTCTCAAATAATTTTGGTGGGTCCCTTACTCAAAAGATATCAAAATATGCTAGGGCTTTTGAGAAATTAATGGATAGACTTGTTAACGATGGTTTACCATTAATGATAAGGGCTGTGGGTACTATAGTAGCTATTTATACTCTTGATCCAAAATACGCATATATCCTTACTGTTTTCTGTATTGTGTTTTTGGCAACAGCATTGATATACACTCGTTTCAAATTAAAATATGATGTCATCGCTGCGCTCTCTGACACAAAGACAACTGGCGCAATAGCGGACTCGATAAGTAATCACTCATCGATTCAACTTTTTGCTGGACAAGATTATGAGAAAGGAAAAGTGGGCGGTGTAATACAAGAGCAAAAAAAGAATACGGTTTTTAACTGGTTTTTGTGGGAGGGGTTGGGATCTATACAAAGTTTTTACTTTTATGTAATGGAATTTATTGTTTTTTGGATTGCTATAGGAGATTGGAGGCTAGGAATAATGACACTCCCTGTAATTGTTTTAATTCAAGGTTATTTAGGGCGACTTACAGAAAATCTTTGGAGTTTCGCTGGTATTATACGTACTTTTTATGATGGATTTGCAGATGCTCAGGAAATGGCCTTAGTTCTCGATACTCCTTATGAAATTAATGATGTTGCTCCAAATAAAATAAGTAAAGTAAAAGGAGAAGTTGTTTTTGATAATATAACTTATATTTATGAAAATAATAATCAAAAAGTCTTTGATAATTTCTCACTCAAAATAAATGCGGGGGACAAGGTTGCACTCGTTGGGTCCTCTGGAGCAGGGAAGTCTACCTTTGTCCGTCTTCTTATGAGATTATTTAATTTGGAAGAAGGCAGAATTCTTATAGATGGAGTAGACATTGCATCAATATCTCAGAAAAATCTTCGTGAAGAGATAGGCTTCGTACCACAAGACCCAGTGCTATTCCACAGAACTCTAATGGAGAATATTCGTTATGGCAAAAGAGATGCAACAGACGAAGAAGTAAAGAGGGCAGCAGGGCTTGCGCACTGTGATGAATTTATAGCAAATTTGCCAAAAGGTTATGATACTTATGTAGGAGAGAGAGGTATAAAGCTTTCCGGTGGGGAGCGTCAGCGTGTAGCAATAGCTCGAGCAATATTAAAAAATGCACCGATTCTAGTTTTAGATGAAGCAACCTCTGCACTCGATTCAGAATCAGAGATGCTTATCCAGGACGCATTGCATAATCTCATAGAAGGAAAAACTGTCATAGTAATTGCTCACAGACTCTCAACTATTAAAGGCATGAATCGTATTATAGTAATACACAACGGTAAAATTATAGAGGATGGTACACACAATGAACTTGTAGAAATAGAAGGAGGAACTTATAAAAAGCTTTGGAATATCCAAGCAGGAGGATTTGAAATTAGATAAGCTTTATTTAATTTGGAGTACAAGAATTTCTGCTTCTGTATTTATACGAATAGGGGATACGGCTGTTCCTACCCCAGAGCTTGTAACCGAGGCTGTATTATTGGTATATACTACTCCGTGTGCATACTTACCATATATTTGTTTTACAATCATAGTAAAAGGGAAGAATTGTCCATCGTGTGTATGACCAGACAATACTAGTGATGCATTATTTTCTGCCAAGATGGGAGTTTCTTTTGGGTCATGAAGCAGTATTATGCTTGGCTTTGTTTTGTCGTAAGAAACTAGCTCGAGCTCCTTTTTTAAGACATCTCTGGTTCTATCCATAGAAAATGGGAGTCCGATGATCTGTGTACCGTTTACTACAACCTTTGATGATGTTATATCATTTAAATTTTTTGGAAAATTCTCTTTGAATAAATCATATTCTCCACTATATCCTTCGTGGTTTCCTTCTACATAATAGTTTCCGAGTGGTGGATTTAGCTCTGCTAGAGGAGCGAAGGCTTTAGCATAAGGGAATGATGGTCCATCTATTAGATCACCTAGGTTGAAAACAATATCAGGCTTTTCACTATTGATAAGATCAACTATTTTTTGCATAAATTTTTCACGGCGTGTTTCTCCTAGGTGTATATCGGAAACTATCAATATTTTTTTATCTTTCCATAGTGGAGCAAGTGCTTCTGATTTTATCTCAAACCTTACAATTTTAGGATTATTTGCTTTGTATATTCCATATGTAATTAATATGAATACAATTGCAATAAGGACAAACATTATTCCTTGAACAGGGATATTTAAGTTTAGATAATTATTTAAAAGCATTAATAAGGCGGCAATTAATGTAATTACTACAATATAATTCAATAAACTAAGCCAGACACCACCTATAGTATAAAACCAAGAATTTAAAACCGAAAAGTGTTTAATACCATACGTCATAGCACCCAAAAACATAATAGGGAATAGTATACCAAACACAACAAATGTATTTTTTATATATGAATACTGAAATAGATTTAGTCTGTTGAATAATACATAAATCAAATATTCACCCACAATGACGATAAGTGGAAAAAGAATAAAGAAGAACAAATATCTAATGTACATATAATTGTATTTTGTTATTTTTAATAGATTTATATAAGAAGAAGCCGATAATAACAAAGGTTACAATAGGAGATACAAAAGAAGGAATTTCAAGACCAAAAGAATCTGCGAGCATTATAATTCCTAATACGAAAACAGAATACATCGCGCCATTTTTCAAAAATGCGTATTTTTTAATGCGTTCTATGTTGCTGATTGTGAGCTTTCTTAATACAAACGCACCAAGACCGTTACCTATAAGAATGAGTGGTATAGATAGAGTGAAGGCAAACGCACCAAGAACTCCATCTATAGAGAATGTCATGTCGATTATTTCTAGGTAAAGTATTTTACTTACATCACTCATTTTATTATCTTTTGAAAGCAAAGCCTGCTCACCTTTTTCTGCGTTTTCCTTAAAACCGTGAGTTATAAAGAATGCCGTAGATCCTATAATGGCGGAGAATGCCATCATAGGGTTAATCTTTAGTGCATACCAGACAATAACAGCAAGAATGATAGAAACGATAGCAAAGAACCATGCACCATTCTTCTGGAAAAAATGTTCATGTCTTAATCCAATATTTTTAGTTTCTAAAAATAGCCAGTGAAAGAAGAGAAAGATTAGAAATACTCCACCACCAATGAGTAGTATGGGTGAGGCTGCCTCTATCGCACTATGTATAGAAGGGTCATTTGAGAAAGTAGCAGTAAACGCACCTATAGGGCCTAAAGAAGGGACTGTGGCCCATATAATAACCCAAGGTAGTAATCCGCGGACCACGAATACAGCAAAGAAGAAACCATAAAGTAGAAACCATCGCCTACCTTTTTTGCCCATCGTACCTAAGACCTCCGCATTTATAACTGCGTTATCAATACTTGCTATAATCTCGAAAAGACAAAGCCCTAAAACTGTTATTATCATACTGGTTATCATATTTTATAATTATACATAAATTTTAAATTTATGGTAGATTAAATATATGTTTAAAGACAAAACAAAGTTAACAATTTTCTTCACGATTTTTATCGATTTACTCGGTGTGGGTATTCTCATACCCGTGATACCACTTCTATTTGCAAGCCCACTTTCAGAATTTTATATATTACCTGCCGGGGTGAGTATTAATACAGGGTATCTATTGCTCGGATTGCTTATCGCTGTATATCCAATAGGTCAATTCATCGCTACTCCAATCCTGGGGCAGCTCTCTGATCAGTATGGAAGGAAAAAGATTTTAGCTTTGTCTCTCGCTGGTACATCTCTTTCTTATTTTCTTTTTGCTATTGGTATAGTCACACACAACATACCTCTGCTTTTTATATCTCGCTTTTTTGATGGATTAACAGGAGGAAATATTTCAGTCGCTCAAGCGATGATAGGGGATATAAGTACCAAAGAAAATAGAGCAAAAAATTTCGGAATGATAGGAGCCGCATTTGGACTTGGTTTTATTTTCGGTCCATTTATCGGTGGGAAACTTTCTGATCCACATACTCTATCTTGGTTTTCTGCCACAACACCATTTTACTTTGCTTCGATACTCGCATTCCTTAATATGTCCTCTGTATTATTTGTTTTGAAAGAAACAAATAAACATATGCACGGAGGAATTTTAAAATGGAATAAATCTATCAGAAATATAATAGAAGCTTTCAAAATGAAGGGGCTTAATACGATATTTTTCACGAGCTTTTTCTTTAATGCTGGATTTACCTTCTTTACTACATTCTTTTCTGTTTATTTAATAAAAAAATTTGGTTTTGATCAGGGTAACATAGGAGACTTCTTTGCTTATATAGGACTTTGGTCTGTAATTACTCAAGGAGTTGTAACTGGTTTCGTCGCAAAAAGATTTAGTGAAGATAAAATTTTACGTTTTAGTTTAATCGGATCAGGAATTATGATTTTGATGTATTTCCTTCCAGTTTACGCATGGCAAATATATCTCATACCTCCATTTTTTGGTCTGTGTACTGGACTTACGATGGCGAATCTGGGGAGCCTACTTTCAAAATCTTCAAAACCAGAAATGCAAGGCAAAATTTTTGGAATTAATTCTTCTATACAAGCTTTGGCCCAACTAATACCCGCAATTATCTCTGGTTTTGTGGCGGCGCTCCTCACACCCGAGTCTCCAATGCTTATCGCTTCTATGTTTATTCTGTTTGGAGCACTAGTATTTATGAGATTGTATAGAAAAGAAGATCACCCTCATTAAAAAAGCAAAATTAGCCCCCGAAAATGTAAATTTTCGGGGGCTAATTTGTTTTTAGAACGCAGGTAATTATTCAATGAGAAATATCCTTTAATGATAGTGTTTTCACAGAGAAAAAAACAAGGGAAATACATAAAAGTTGACGACTTGCCGATATTTTTACATAGTGCTAATTTGGTCCATTTTTTGCTTGGCTTAAAACTATAGGTAGGGGTATAATAAAGACCCGCAAAGTTCTCGGGGACATTATTAACTAAAATTTATAAATATGCCTTCAAAAAAGAAAGTTTCAAGTGTAAAAAAAGTCGCAATAAAAAAGGAGGAAGTATCAGAGGTAAAAAAGACCGTAAAGAATATTTTTATTAAAAGCGTTATAAAAAGAGATGGAATAAGTGTTCCATTTGATGTAGATAAAATTACGAATGCTATTAATAAAGCTATGCTTGCGAGCGGTGAGGGTGGAATGAAGGATGCAGAGATGGTTGCAAATCGTGTGATGATGGAAATCGTCAAAATAACCAAGAAATACAAGAATTTTATTGCAACAGTTGAAGGCGTTCAAGATACAGTAGAACAAGAACTTATGCTCGCAGATTTTGTGAAGACATCCAAGAATTATATTCTCTATAGAGAGGAGAGAGCACGACTAAGATCTCACAGTATTATAGTTCCAGAGCATGTAAAAAAACTTGCGGATGAAAGTAAAAAGTATTTTAGAAATCCACTTTCTGAATTTGTTTATTATCGTTCATATGCAAAATGGATTGAAGACGAAGAGAGGAGAGAAACTTGGGTAGAGACTATAGACAGGTATATGGCCTTCATGAAAAAGAATGTAGGAAAGTCTCTGAAGGAGAGTGAGTACGCTGAAGTACGTGAGGCAATTCTAAAACAAGAAGCGATGCCATCAATGAGACTTCTACAGTTCGCTGGTCCTGCAGCAGAGAAGACGAATGTATGTGCCTATAACTGTTCCTTTGTCGCACCATCCAAATTTGAAGACTTTGGTGAGATTATTTATATTTCAATGTGTGGTACTGGAGTAGGGTTCTCTGTTGAGAGTAAAAATATTCAATCTCTACCACAAATCAAAAATCAGACCAATAAAAAATTATCAACATTTGTAGTTCCAGATACAAAAGAGGGTTGGGCAGATGCATTCATTCTCGGAATGAAGACATGGTTTAATGGAGAAGATATTAATTTTGATTTTTCATTACTTCGTCCAGCCGGAGCCAGACTTAAAATTATGGGTGGAAAAAGTTCAGGGCCAAAGCCACTTATTGATCTGCTAGGATTTACAAGAGAAAGAATTTTAAGACGCCAAGGTAGACATCTTCGTAATATAGATGCCCATGACATAATTTGTAAAATTGGGGAATGTGTCGTCTCCGGTGGTGTACGCCGTAGTGCTCTCATATCACTTTCTGATTTAGACGACCAGGATATGCGTGACGCAAAGAATGGACAATTCTGGCTCAACGAAGGACAGAGAATGCTTTCAAATAACTCCGCAGTATATAATGTGAAGCCAACAGAGACAGAATTCTTAAAAGAGTGGATTGCTCTTATGGAATCAGGCTCTGGTGAGAGAGGTATCTTTAATCGTGAGTCTCTTTACAAAACATTACCAAAGAGAAGAATTGAGAAATCTGCAAACTATATTGGTGAAATGGGTACGAATCCTTGTGGAGAAATAATTCTACGTTCCAGACAGTTCTGTAATCTTTCAGAGGTTGTTGCTCGCGCAGAGGATACAGAGGCAGACCTAATGAGAAAGGTTCGTGTTGCGACAATCCTAGGGACTTATCAATCTACTCTAACCAAATTCGGATACTTATCAAAAGAGTGGAAAGAAAATTGTGAAGAGGAAAGACTACTGGGTGTTTCCGTAACAGGCCAGTGGGATTCAAAGCTTTCACGAGACCCAAAAATGTTAACTAAACTTCGACTTGAAGCTATTCGTGTAAATAAAATATATGCTAAAAGGTTTGGGATAGGAGAGTCTACTTGTATCACAGCGGTAAAGCCATCCGGAACTGTTTCTCAGACGGTTGATTGTTCCTCCGGTATGCATCCTCGTCACGCACCATATTATATTCGTCGCGTTCGCATAAGTGCTACAGATTCACTATTCAAAATGATGAAAGACCAAGGAGTGCCTTACCACCCAGAAGTAGGACAGACTCATGATGATGCGAATACTTTTGTTCTCGAATTTCCTATGAAAGCTCCCATTGATGCAATTTGTAAAGATGATATATCAGCAATTGAGCAACTAGAACATTGGAAGATCGTAAAAGTAAATTATACAGAGCACAATCCTTCCGTTACTATTTCAGTAGGGGAGAATGAGTGGATACAAGTAGCACACTGGTTGTATCAGAATTGGGATATCGTAGGAGGATTATCTTTCCTTCCAAGAAGTAATCATGTGTATCAGCTTGCCCCATATGAGGCGATAGACGAGAAAACATACAGAGAACTTCTTAGTAAGATGCCAGATTTTGATTTTTCAAAGATAGTGACTTATGAATTGCGCGATGAGACAGAGGTAAAGAGAGAGCTTGCTTGTGTTTCTGGGGTTTGTGATATAGTGTAAAATAATTATCAATTACTAATTAATAATTACTAATTTAAATCAATAATGAAAAACTGGGTCAAATACATAATTGCCTTTTTGTCTGTCTTTTTATTTAGGCTATTACCAATGCGCGCACCAAATGTAGAACCCATAATGGCTACATTAATGCCAATAGGAAAAAATTACGACAAAGTATTTGTTTTTATATTTGGTTTCTCTAGTATTGTTTTATTTGATTTAATTACTTCAGGTTTGGGGATATGGACACTAGTTACAGCATTAGCATATGGATCTGTAGGTTTGGGTGCCACTTATTTTTTCAAGAATCGTTCTGGTTGGAAAAGTTATGCATTATATGCAGTAATTGCAACGATAATATACGATGCTGTCACTGGACTCTCTATCGGTCCACTATTTTTCCATCAAACATTTATGATTTCTTTGGTGGGGCAGATTCCATTCACCGCACTTCATTTGCTAGGCAACGTATCATTTGCTATAGTTCTATCACCAGTAATTGAAAATTGGTTAATAAAAGAAGAGGCGAAGTCTGTATTTTTAGAGAAAGTTGTTATGGTTAGTTAGTTTTATTTAAAATTTAAATTAATGTATTTGGAAGTGAGGTGAGATTCCTCCACTGTGCCGCAACGGTAATACCCTAAATGGGCAAGTCCGGTCTTCATACATTGATGTTTCCCGAGCAGGAGAATATATTTATTTATATCTTTATTAAAACTCTTGCGCGGCCAAGGGTTTTAATTTGTATTTATGAACAAAAAAAACATAAAAATTTTAATATTATTTATTTTGATAAC
>CAINWY010000112.1 GCA_903854645.1 uncultured bacterium
ATCTGCACTTAAAACTGTAACAGTAACAGTTCAACCACAAAACTGCGTAGGTTCTTGGGGTGCTTGTGTTAATGGTTCTCAAACATTTACTATTACAACTCCTGCAGCAAACGGGGGAACAGCTTGTACTCCTGCTATATCGGGGACAACTCAGGCTTGTGGTACAAATTGTATTGGATCATGGGTAGATAATGCAACTTGTAGTTTAAGTTGTGGTGGTGGAGTAAAACAACAAACTTATACCATAACAACT
Source organism: uncultured bacterium (assembly GCA_903854645.1). Lineage (GTDB taxonomy): Bacteria > Patescibacteriota > Minisyncoccia > Phycocordibacterales > UBA9973 > UBA8515. The sequence goes on from CAINWY010000112.1 coordinate 254, forward strand.
GCCGTGTCGGGTGGCGGAGTTGATTGCCCTTATTCTAATGGTGCAAATCAGTGGGGAAGTACAAGTTGTAATATACAATCTTGTAATACTCCACCCAATCAGCCTACCTTAACCGGAGATACTACTTTCTACACAGATGTATTGAAAGAATTTACTGCTACTGGGTCTGATCCTGATGGGGATCTAATTCGCTATGGATTTGATTGGAATAACGACGATGTAGCTGAAGATTGGACCGCGAATGATATAGCAGGATATGTTGCATCAGGAACACCAATGATACTTTCACACTCGTGGCCAAGTTCTGGCACTTATCCCATTAGAGCTATAGTTCAAGATATAAATGGAGAAAACTCTCCATGGTCTTCAATTTTGAATTTGACTGTTACTGATCCACCAGTGCCTTCATCTATTAATTCTTTTATTTTTGATAATAATAAAATAGAAGTCGGAGATGTGGTAATACTGACATGGACTACTTTAAATGCGACTTCTTGTTCAATTACATCCCTCCCTGTTACTGTTATCCCTAGTATTCCTTCTCCAACGACACATAATCATATATCTGTTAGCCCAAATAAAACAACAACATATACATTGCATTGTAATGGGGTAGGAGGACCATCTTCAAAATCAGTGACCATTACAGTAGGAAAAATTAAACCGACATTTAATGAATTTTAATTAAAAGGAGTGAAAAGGCGCGGCCAGAGGCCGCGCCTTTTCTATTTTATCTCATTATGACCCAACATTTATACCTTATAGTCCGTGTTTCTTGACTTTATTCTTATATCTGATACTATTTGAATTACATTATTAAATAATTATGTTGGTAAATGTTATTTTATAAAGGTTTTCCTTTATTTTATGGGGTTTATCAACCAATAATAAATATGGCAGCAGAAGAATTTAAAAGAGATAAGCCTCACGTAAATGTAGGTACTATTGGTCACGTCGATCACGGGAAAACTACATTAACTGCGGCTATTTTGGCAATATTAGCTCGTCAAGGCGGCGAATATGGTGCTAAAATTAAGGGTGTTGATCAAATCGACTCAGCTCCTGAGGAAAAGGCTCGTGGTATCACGATTGCTCTTTCCCACAATGAATATTGGACACCAGCTCGTCACTATGCTCACATCGATGCACCAGGACATGCTGACTACATAAAGAACATGATTACAGGTGCCGCTCAAATGGACGGTGCAATAATCGTTGTTGCTGCTACTGATGGAGTTATGCCACAAACTCGTGAGCACATCCTCCTAGCAAAGCAGGTTAACGTTCCTAAAATTATCGTATTCTTAAACAAGTGCGATATGGTAGATGACCCTGAAATGCTTGACCTAGTTGAAGAAGAGGTTCGTGAACTTCTTACAAAGCAAGGCTATGATGGCGTAAATGCACCAGTTATCCGTGGTTCAGCTCTAAAAGCTCTAGAATCTACAGATAATACAAATGAATGGGCAGTAAAGATTCTTGATCTCGTAAATGCACTCGATACTTATATCCCAGTGCCAGAGCGTGATATCACAAAGCCTTTCCTAATGCCTATCGAAGACATATTCTCAATTGAAGGACGTGGAACAGTTGTTACTGGTAAAATCGAACGTGGAGTAATCAACGTTGGTGAAGATGTTGAAATTGTTGGTATTAAAGATACAGCAAAGACAACAGTTACTGGTATCGAAATGTTCAACAAGAACTTGAAGCAAGGTATGGCCGGCGACAACGCAGGAATCCTTATCCGTGGTATTAAAAAAGAAGATGTCACTCGTGGACAGGTTCTAGTTAAGCCAGGAACAGTTACTCCGCACTCAGAATTTACTTGTGAAGTTTATATATTGAAAAAGGAAGAAGGTGGAAGACACACACCATTCTTTACAGGTTACAAGCCTCAGTTCTATATAAGAACAACAGACGTAACAGGTGAAGCTACATTACCAGCAGGAGTAGAAATGGTTATGCCAGGTGATACAGTCAAGCTTGATGTTAAACTCGTAACCCCAGTCGCCCTTGAAGAAGCTATGCACTTTGCTATCCGTGAAGGAGGTAAAACAGTTGGTGCTGGTGTTGTAACAAAAATCATTAAATAAATAGTTGTTAGTAACTAGTCACAAACTCAAGTTACACTTGAGTTTGTAGATTAGAAACTGAAAACCCACCCTTATGACTACAAAGATAAATCCGCCAGCTGGTGGAGTGAAAATAAAAAAGGGGAAAGAAGATGCCGTTGTACAATTACGTATCCGCGTAAGAGCTTATGAAAATAAGATTCTTGATGCCTCTGTGAAGCAGATCATAGATACAGCACTGCGATATGATGCGAAGATAGTTGGACCAATTCCTCTTCCTACCGAAATTAAGAAATACACTGTGAACAGAGCATCATTCGTTTTCAAGAATGCTCGTGAACAGTTTGAAATTAGAATCCATAAACGTGTTATCGATATTTTGAATCCAAATCCGAAAACTATTGAAGCACTCACTTCCTTGTCTCTTCCTTCAGGAGTAGATATAGATGTGAAAATGATGTAATTATATGAAATTTATATTAGGAAAAAAACAACATATGATGCAGTGCTTTCTAGATGACGGAACTGCGGTGCCTACAACTCTCATAGAAGCAGGACCGCTCGTAGTTACTCAGATTAAAAGCCCTGACATTGATGGCTATACTGCAGTGCAGGTAGCATATGACGAACAGAAAGAAAGTAGGGCCAATAAGCCACATCTTGGACATATGAAAAAGGCTTTGCCTAGCGAAGAGAAGGCAGGTGCTTACAAGCATCTCCGAGAGTTCAAAGATATAGAAGAAATGGCCGCAGGTGACCGTATTACTGTAGCTGCTTTCAAAAAAGGAGATATGGTAACTGTTACAGGTATATCAAAAGGTAAAGGTTTCCAAGGTGTTGTGAAGCGTCACGGATTCCATGGTGGACCACGTTCTCACGGACAGAAACACTCTGAGCGTGAACACGGTTCTATCGGTGGAGGACTACGTAACAAAGTTCCAAAGGGAATGCGTATGCCAGGCCGTATGGGTAGTGATCGTATCACAGTAAAGAATTTGGAAATCATTGGTGTTGATGTCGAAAATAACCAATTGCTTATTAAAGGTGCGATTCCAGGAAGACGCGGAACGCTAGTAGAAATAATCGGCTAATTTTTATGGAAACACAAATATATAATCAAAAAGGTAAAGGAGTTGGAAAGCTAACACTTCCAGAATCAATATTCGGTCTTCCTTGGAATGGTGACCTAGTTCACCAAGTGGTTACAGCTATGCAAGCAAATGCTCGCACACCTGTCGCTCATACAAAAGATCGCTCAGAAGTTCGTGGAGGAGGTAGAAAACCTTGGAAACAAAAGGGTACAGGACGAGCTCGTCATGGATCCTCACGTTCTCCAATCTGGGTAGGTGGAGGAGTAGCTCACGGACCAAGAAACGAAAAGAGTTATGAACAGAAAATAAACAAGAAGATGAAGGCGAAAGCTCTCTATACAGTTCTATCTGAGAAATTCAGAAAAGGACAAATTATTTTCCTTGAAGAATTAAATCTTAAAAACATCAAGACGAAAGATGCAGTCGCTGTTATTTCTGACTTGAGTTCAATCAAAGGATTTGAAAAGATGGTTGGTGGTAAAAAGCCAAACGTATACGTTTCAGTCCCTGCAAAAGGAGATACAGTAAAGAAGAGTTTTGCAAATATAAAAACAGTCGAAGTCGATGAAGTTCGCAATATGAATCCAGTAGATTTGCTTGCTTTCCGATATATTATTATCTCACAGCCAACTGAAAGTATCGCTTTCCTAGGTGGTAAGATAGAAAAGAAATAATATTTATGGCTACAACAAAAACAAAAAAGAATAAAGAAGCCCTAGTTGTTGACGATTCAAAGAAGGCAAAGACTCATCCTTTGATAATAGGTGCACGCATCACAGAAAAAGCCGCACTTGCAGCAGAGAGAGGAGCATATACTTTCAACGTAGAAGACAATGCAAACAAAAGTGAAATAAAGAAAGCTATTAAGCTGATTTATGGGGTTACACCATTACGCGTAACAATAACTCAAATTACAGAAAAGAAAGTAGTTCGTCGTGGAAAAACTGGTACAAAAAAGGGGGGCAAGAAAGCGGTCGTATATTTGAAGAAAGGTGATAAGATAACTATTGCATAATATGAAAACATACAGACCAACAACGCCTTCAAAAAGGCACCAGACAACAGTTACTTACCGTAATGTTTTGACCAAGAGTGAGCCATTAAAAGCTTTGACTCATGGTTTCAAGAGATCTGTCGGACGTAACAATCAAGGACGTATTACTGTTCGCCATAAAGGTGGTGGACACAAGAGACTTTATCGTGAAGTGGACTTTATGTACAACAAGCATGATATCCCTGCAAAGATAGCTTCTATTGAATATGATCCAAATCGTAATGCATTTATCGGTCTTGCAGTTTATGCAGATGGAGAAAAGCGTTATGTAGTTCTACCAAAGTCAGTAAAGGTTGGAGATAAGTTTATGGTTGGAGAGAAGGCACCACTTGCAGTGGGCAATCGTCTACCCCTAAAAGTTATACCAATCGGTACATTCGTTTACTGTGTTGAAATCAAACCAGGAAATGGAGGAAAGCTAGCACGTAGTGCAGGCACATTCGGACAGGTAGTAGCAAACGACCTAGGATATACAAACATCAAAATGCCATCAACAGAAATCCGCAAGGTATCTGAAAATGCATGGGCATCCATTGGTGAAGTTTCAAATTCTGAATACATACTTCAAAACATTGGTAAAGCAGGTCGTTCTCGTTGGCTCGGAATTCGCCCTACAGTTCGTGGTACCGCCATGAACCCAGTAGACCACCCACACGGTGGAGGTGAAGGACGCCAGGGAAGAGGACTACGCCGCGCAAAGACAATGTGGGGTAAGCCATCAGGAAAAGGCCAGAAGACTCGTACTCCAAAGAAATACTCAAATATGTGGGTTGTTTCAAGAAGAAAAGTCGGAAAGGCAAAGAGCTCAAAGTAAGGATTATTAAATCCTTATCTCATCACCGCTCGGACATTATAAATATGATTACATATTTATATGCTCCTCGCTTGATGCGAAAGAAAACAAAATTCTCTATCACAAAAAATACCCAAAAGGGTATTTTTTGTTTTATATATAGAAAAAACCTATTTGACTAATTAAAGATATAGTTGTATTATATTGACTAATAAATGAACTTTAAAAATAGGAGGAAAAATAATGGAAAGATTGTCATACCCAATAAGTGTGCAAATTGAGCTTACTGAGGCATGTAACCAAAAATGTGTGCATTGTTACAATTTTTGGAGATATGATTCAGAAAGAGTAAATAAAGACGAGTTATCTATAGATAAATTCCTTTTTATTCTTGAAAAGCTTAATGCTTGTGGAATAAGTCTAATAACCTTAACCGGTGGAGAGCCATTGCTACGACCAGAAGTATTTTTTGCTTTATTGAAACAAGCCAAAAAATATGATATGGAAGTTGGATTAAATAGCAATGCTGTATTAATAAGCAAAGACATCGCCAAAAGAATGTACCAAGAAGGACTTGATAATGCTTTGATTTCTTTGCTTGGAGTTGAAAAAACTCATAATGCAATATCAAATTTATCCAATGGTTTTAAAAATACCTGTAATGGTATTTCTAATCTAATTGATGCTGGAATTAAAGTAACCGTAAACATGGTGGCTTCAAAATTAAACCAGAATGAAGTGCATCAGGTTGGACAGATTATTAATGATTTGGGTGTAAAATCATTTTGCGTAACACCTATGGTTCCATCACATAAATCTCATTTTCAGTATTTTTTATCTAGCGAAGAATGTAAAAATGTTTTATTGTCTTTATTAAAAACAAAGGATGATTTTAATTTTTACATTGATACGTTGGAACCAATTGCAAGATGTATGTTTACAAAAGAAGAGGAGGATAAGTTTATACATTTTTTTGGAAACCGAATTTGTTCTGCTGCCGTATCGTCTTGCGCCGTTTCTTCTCGTGGTAATGTAAGACCTTGCATTCATGCAGACAAAGTATTTGGGAATTTACTTGTTGATGATTTATCAAAAATTTGGGAGAATATGAATTTTTGGTCAAGTCCAAGTATTCTACCAACTAAGTGTGTAGAATGTAACGCGAATGTCATTTGTGAAGGTGGATGTAGGATGTCTGCGAAATCTATAAACGGTCAATATAATAGTAATACTATGTATATGACTGAACCTATTATGGATTTTGAAAGAATAAACAAATTACCTCAAAAAAGGGCATATAAATTTACTAATGATACTTTACTGAAAATTAATAACCATATAAGATACAGAAAAGAGAGTTTTGGTTGGGTTGTATATAACTACAACAATCTTGAATTCTGTACTGAATCTGGTTATGAGTTTATTTTGAATCTTCAAAAAAGACAAGCTTTTACCTTGAATGAATTAGTAAAAGAGTTTGGCTACAGTGAAGATTTAATAAAACCAGTTATAAGTAAGCTCGTGAATAATAAAATTATATCATTTGTTTAAATTTTATAGAGGGAAGGAGGTATATTATGTTTGCAGATTTATTTGTTGCTTCATCAAGGGTTATTAACAGATCTTCGTCTGTTGAAACAACCAGTTCTTATTCATGTGACAGCTGTCAGTGCGTTAGCTGCAACTCGTGTGACAATTCATGTAACCGGTAGTAGTTAATGAAAGTTTGAGATTAAGGCAAGAAATGAAAATTTCTTGCCTTTTTTTGCTTTTATACTATATACTTATATATATGATAAAAATTTTATATAAAGGCAAAAAGTCTAAGATAAATGAAAAAGAGATCGTTAAAATTTTTAATAATTTAAAAAAGATTTTTTCAATAGATATTTCTGTTATAAATATTCATATTTTTGATACAAGAGCAGAGTTTAGTAAAGAAATTAAAAGAGAAACTCCCGAATGGTTGGTAGCTAATGCCTCGAACTATAATCTTATTAATATTTTAAGTCCTTTTGCTTTTGAAAAAGAA
>CAINWY010000113.1 GCA_903854645.1 uncultured bacterium
ACCATTGATATATTAAATAAAAAATCAGACTTTCTTCTTAATATAAGAAATGAGTTCTTGAGTATTATTAAAAAAACTAATAAATAATTTTATGAAATTTGACCAACCACCACAAAATATAGCTAAGAAAGATATTGAAACAGAAGAGACCATTATAAATGCAACCCCTGACGAAGGAGTTGATCAATTGATGGAGGATTCAGAGCCTATTGATATGCGTATACAAAATGTAAATGAGATTTTTAATAAACACAAAGAAATGAACATCGAAGTCACGGATGATATAGCCAATCTCATAATTGAAAAGGAGCTTGGTATAAGTGGTAGTGATTTATTAGAAAAAGAAATAGCTGACCCCCAATCTAAAAAACTAGAGAATAATATTGCAGCACAAGTTAAAGAGATGTTGGCGGATAAAGAATCAAACGAATCTACTATGCTAAATTTTTTAAGAGACAAGATGTTCAAGTCTAGATTATCTAAAGCTGTGGTTTTGAGTGCAATTCTGTTCTTTAAATTTTATCCAAGTTTTGCTGGTGAACAAAAGGGCACGCCTAAACTCGATAACCTTAATGCTAAGAATAAAACGGAAATCAGTAAAAAAACAAATATGGATGGTGGTGATGGGGATAAGAATAGTTACAAAATAACCCCAGAGGATTTAAATAAAACGGAGCAGAAATTTACAATTAAAGCAGCAAGTTCCTTTGATACAGATAAAGCAGAAGTTAAAAATAAAGTAGAATTAGGGGAAAAGTTTGATAAGTTTTTCTCTTCTATAAATAGTAGTAACTTTGAGAAAATGATTTCACATAATTGGATTTTTTCCAGTTCTAGTGATGAACGAGAAACTTCCAATTGGGATAAAAGTAATTTAAAGCTTACAGAAGCCAGGTACGCATCCTTTCTCGATGTTTATAAAAATACTTTAGCCAAACACAACTTTGATGGCCTTGCAGAGGATCAAGTAAAGCAAATTCTTGAGAAACCTGTGGATGATGTACACCCAACTGATGGAGTGACTCATATTACTGATTTAATGAATCCAATTACTCATAAGTGTTTTACAGAAAAAGAGGTAAATTCTCTAGATAGTAAAACTCGAGATAAGCTGTTAGAAAAATGTCGTTATGCAAATTTCGAAGTCGAATCTACTATGTTTGCTGTTGGTGCATTTGGGCAGCTCATACTTGTAATTGATGATAGCCCGTCAATGGAACATTCAAAAGTAAATATGGCAAATGAATTGAGGTATATAAATAAAGATATGCCAATTAAACTTGGATTTTTTTCAAGCAATTTATCTACAGTAAAGGAAGCATCCAGTAGTCAAGAAGCTGCGAATGAATTGTCTTTTATGAAGATGGACGGATCGGGACAAGAGAGAGCTTTAACTTCTGCAATTCAATATTTAGAACATATACCTGCGGATGATGTTTCTAGTAAGGCTATGTACGTCGCTACAGATGAAAATCTACAGGATCTAAATCAAATAATAAAATTAGTAAGCCTTTCCAAAAAAACTAATACGGAGGTTACATTTTTAATGTTTTATGATAATGGTTCAAAATTTATTAAAATCGGAGCAGATAAGATATTTGATAAATTTAAACAAAATGTAGAAAGTAATAATATAGTTCAAAAAGTAAGATTGGAACAAAATATTAAATTTTTAGACAACAAAATAAATACTATTGTTGATAGGATTGGCAGCATTTTATCTGGTTATGATGGTAATTTGATGGATGCGTATGAAAAATCATTAAAACAGGATGGTATAACAGGGAACGTAAATGAAATCAAGGAAACTCTTAAAAATATTAATTGGGACAAGTTGAAGCATTTTGGAAATGTAACTATTGCTAATAAGCATCTTGGAAATGATTTAATGTTTGCAAAAATTGGTATAGAAGAAAATAAGAGTCTTATCGCTGAAATGGAAAAACCAATAGATGATCAAATCTTTACATCACTGGAGAAGAATCTAAAAAACCCTGAATATGCAGAATCAATGCAGTTGAATAATATTTTTAAAAATTTAATAAATTTTGAAGATAGTAAGGGTAATAAAGTAGATATTCCTACTTATAATTAAATCCTTCTAAATTCTCCTAATTCTTCTTTAATCAACTCTTTAATTTCCATTATGGAAAGGAGGGCATTTGCTTCGCCTATGTTCATTCCTAGTTCACGGATCAGATCATTTCTCTCCATTGGCTCTCTTAAAAGTTCGATTATTTTCATCTCATCTTTCCCGCAATCCATATATTTTTCTTTATCACTTTTATTAGCTTTTATTATCTCAAAGCCAAGTGCCTCAAGTACATCATTTGTACATACGACAGGGGTCGCTCCTTGTTTGATGAGCCAGTTGGTGCCATTGGAATTTGAAGAGAAGGCAGAGCCAGGAACTGCGAGGACATCACGATTGTAGTCGAGTGCCATCCGAGCAGTGATTAGAGTACCAGACTTTTCTTCGGCTTCTATTATCAGTACTGCTTTTGAGATTCCAGCCATCAATCTATTTCTTTGAGGAAATGAATAAATAGTAGCTTTCCACGATGGTTCCATTTCAGAAATTAGACATCCTCCCTTATTTATTATTTCTTGCGCAAGTCTTATGTTGTTGCGTGGATAAAGAACAGTATTATCAAGTCCTGACCCGGGGAAAGAAATAGTGGTGAGACCTGCCTCAAGTGCAGCCTTATGTGCAATTGTGTCTATTCCAATAGCAAGACCAGAAACTATAACAATAGGGTAGCCCTTTAATCCTCTAATAATTTTTTCACATATGTCCTTGCCGTATGACGTGTATTTACGAGATCCAACAACAGCAAGATATATCACATCTTCACTTGGAAGTTTGCCTCTTATGTATAGAGTCTTCGGAGGCTGAGGGATTTCATTTAATCCTTCTGGAAATTGTTCAGGTTTTAATTTATAAATGTCTTCCATTTGTATATTATATCATTTTTTACTATACTATATATTATGTTAGATATTAAATTCATTCGTGAGAATAAGGACATTATAAAAGAGGGAGCAAAGAAGAAGCATATAGAAGTAGATATTGATGCTCTTTTGTCTACTGATGAAAAGCGCTTGGAGCTTCTCTCTCGTGTTGAGTTCTTGCGTGGTGAACAGAATAAGATGAATGGTTCTATTGCAACCGAGAGGGATGCAACTATCCGTGGTCAGATGATAAGTGAAATGAAGATAGTTAAAGACGAGCTAGTCGGGAAAGAAGAGGAATTAAAGACTGTAATGACAGAATGGCAGGGACTTATGCTCTCTGTTCCAAATGTTCCCGATATGTCAGTTCCAGAAGGAGATGATGACGCAGACAATCAAGAAGTAAAAGTTTGGGGAGAAAAACCTGAATTTCAATTTGAAGCTAAAGATCATATAGAGCTTATGACAAATCTTAAGATGGTGGATTTTGAACGAGGAGTAAAGGTACACGGATTCAGAGGATATTTCCTGATGGGTGATGGAGTTCGTCTATCAATGGCTATTTGGAATTATGCGATGGATTTCTTCTCTGATAAAGGATTCATTCCTGTTATTCCACCAATTGTTGTGAATAGAAAAACATTCTTTGGTACTGGATATCTACCCCAAGGTGAAGATGATTTATATAAAACTCAAGATGGAGACTTTCTTGCTGGTACAGCCGAAGTGCCCATAATGGGCTTTCATGCGGATGAAATTTTAAAAGAAGAAGAATTACCTAAAAAGTATTTAGGATTTTCTCCTTGTTATAGACGTGAGGCCGGAAGTCACTCCAAGGATGTAAAAGGTTTAATACGTGTGAATGAATTTTATAAATGGGAACAAGTGGTTTTGTGCAAAGCTTCACACACAGAAAGCGTAGCACTACATGAAGAAATAAATAGAAATACAGAAGAGTTTATAGAGTCGCTAGGCATTCCTTATCATACAGTTATGAATTGTGGAGGTGATTTAGGTATGGGACAGGTGAAGAAGTATGATGTAGAGCTTTGGGTTCCAAAAGAGAGTAAATACCGTGAGATTTCTTCGGCTTCTTATTTTCATGATTTTCAAACTCGCCGCCTTAATATTCGTTATAAGGATGAAAATGGAAAGATGAACTATGTCCACTCTCTTAACTGTACAGCCATACCCACTCCAAGAATACTGGTTTCCATGGTAGAGAATTTTCAGCAAGCTGATGGCACGATAAAAATTCCATTAATTTTGCACAAATATTTAGGTAAAGATACTATCTCATAAACGGAATATGAAAGATATTCCTACATCACCACGAATAACGCAGATAAAGCGTAATCGTAAAGTAGGCCAGATACGTTTGGTTCTATTATTTATTATCTTATTTGTTTGCATTATTGGGGCTCTTTCTTATTTCTCCTCATATTCTAAATTAATAATAAGTAACGTAGTAATTACCGGTAATAATATTATTGATTCAAATGAACTAGAAAAGAAAGTGGATGAAAATATTACAGGTCGCTATGTCGGTCTTTTTGATAAGGCAAATTTTTTAATTTATCCTAAGGGCAAGATTTATAATTCATTAATTATCAATTTCCCTAGAATAGAGACCTTATCAATAAAGAGAGATGGACTTAATACTATACACGTAAGTATCACTGAAAGAGCAGGATCATTTTTATATTGTGGAGTAAGCCTACCCGAGAAAACTGAAGATATAGGAGAAAATTGCTATTTTGTAAATAACGACGGATTAGTTTTTGATAAGGCTCCTTATTTTTCAGGTGATATCTATTTCAAATATTATACAGAAATTTCAATAGTTGATGGAAAGATATTAGGATCAAATATCTTTGAAGAGAATCATTTTCACCAGATTGTGAGGTTTATCGACGGTGTTATATCACTTGGTTTCAAGCCTATATATATGGTAAAAGGTTCAGACAATATCTACTCTCTTTATTTAAAATCTACAAATGATAAACCAAATGCAAAAATAATTTTCAAAGAAGATAATGATTTGGTTATGATACTGGATAATTTAAAGACAGCAATGATAGAGAAAGAATTTGCAAATGAAATCAATTCAAAGTATGATACTCTTTCATATATAGACCTACGATTCAAGAATAAGGTTCTGTATAAGTTTCAGTAGTTTTTGTTAATTCCTAAAATAGCTCCTCTCGAAGGACACGGATATTTTCTTACTAGAAAATTCCTCGTGCTCGTCTCGACAGCCTCCCAAGTTCCTTTTCAAGGACTATTTTATTCATTAACAAAAATTGCATAAAATATATGAAAAAATTCTGGGAAAAATTACCAAAGCCTTTCTTTTGTTTAGCACCTATGGCAGATGTCACAGATGCGGCTTTCCGCTACATGTTTGCAAAGTATGGCAAGCCTGATGTCACATGGACAGAGTTCGTCTCTGCAGATGGTCTCGTAAGTGGCGGAAGAGAAGTTTTAAAATATGATCTTCTATATAGTGAGAAAGAGAGACCAATAGTGGTCCAGCTTTTCTCTTCAAATCCTATCAAGATGCGAGAAGCTGCAATGTATGTTGCAAATCTCGGCTTTGATGGGATTGATGTAAATATGGGCTGCCCAGATAAGTCAGTAGAGAAGCAGGGAGCAGGTGCAGCAATGATGAAAGATATGGAAAAAGCTCGGGCAATAATTAAGGCAGTAAAAGATGGGATTAAGGATTCAAAAAATAAAAATGTTTCTATCTCCGTGAAGACTCGTATTGGTTATAGTAAAAATCAGATAAGTGAATGGATTCCATTTTTACTTTCACAAGATTTAGATGCTCTTACTATTCACGCAAGAACTAGAAAAGAAATGTCTCTCGTACCTGCCAGGTGGGAACATGTGAAAGAAGTAGTAGAGATAAAAAATAAAATGGGAGTGAAGACGAAGATAATAGGGAATGGGGATGTTAGGGATTTAAAACATGGATATGATCTCGCAAAGGAAACTGGCTGTGACGGTATAATGATAGGAAGATCAGTATTTGGTAATCCTTGGATTTTTTCGCGACGCGAAAAAATCCCTACTATAGAGCAGAAATTGAAAGCAATGCTTGAGCATACTAAGCTTTATGAAAAGCTTTTGGGTAAAGTTAAGAATTTTGCCAATATGAAGAAGCACTACAAGGCATATGTAAATGGCTTTGATGGCGCAAAAGAACTTCGTGTAAAGTTAATGGAAACACAATCATACAAGGAAGTAGAAAAAATAGTGAGCAATTTTCTTAAAAATCATTAATTTGTTATACTATCAATATGAAAGATTCTAAAATAGAAACAAATTCAAATATAGCTTTATATAGCAAGTATCGTCCAGAGAATTTTGCGGAAGTTCTAGGACAAGACCATATTGTAAAGGCCATAGATGGAGCACTAAAAGCAGGCAAAGTTTCCCATGCGTATCTTCTTTGTGGGCCTCGTGGAACAGGAAAGACTACTATTGCTCGCATAATTGCGCGCGAGCTTGGAACATCTCCAAATGATATTTATGAAATGGACGCAGCAAGCAATAGAAAGATTGATGATGTTCGCGATATAAACAATAATATTGGGACAATGCCCTTTGATTCTAAATACAAAATATATATTCTAGACGAGGTTCATATGTTTACCAAAGAAGCTTGGAATGCACTCTTAAAGACAATAGAAGAACCACCAAAGCATGTTATATTCATTCTCGCTACTACAGAGCTAGAGAAAGTCCCTGAGACAATTGTTTCTCGTTGTCAGAGTTTTATTTTCAAGAAACCCACAGATATAGTTCTCGCATCTGTAGTTACAAATGTTGCAAAGAAGGAAGGATATACGCTCGAGGAAGGTGGGGCATCTCTCATAGCCCTTCTTGCGGATGGTGCCTTTCGTGATGCATTGGGAACTCTACAGAAAATTATTTCTTTCTCGCAAGGTAAAATAATCAGCCTAAAAGATATAGAGGAGGTTACAGGGTCACCCAAAACTATATTAGTGGATAATTTCCTAGATGCTATTGCCAGTAAAAATATAGAGGAAGGTTTCCTTTGTATTAAACGTGCAGGTGTTGATAATCTGGATATGAATATTTATCTAAAAATGATATTAGTAAAATTAAGGTATGCTCTTATGCTACGTTATGCGCCAAAGATGAAGAATGAAATAGAATCAAGTATTTCAGAGCATGACATGAAGTATATTTCTGATTTAGTTGCTTTGAAGCCTGAATACATCTCTTCTTCTACCCTATCTGTATTGCTCGGTGCTTATCAGTCTCTATGTAATTCTCCTATTAGTGAGCTTCCTTTAGAGATGGCTCTTGTAGAGATTTTAAATGAAAAATAATAATAAAATTTGGGATGTGATAGTTGTTGGTGGTGGAGCATCAGGCATGTTTGCTGCTTCCATTTCCTCATCTCTTGGTAAGAGTGTACTAGTAATAGACAAGAATAAAAACCTAGGAGAGAAGTTAAAGATTACTGGCGGAGGAAGATGTAATATCACAAATAATGAGCCGGACATACACAAGATGCTTTCGATATATGGGGATGGCGCACCATACCTGTATTCTCCTTTTTCTGTTTTTGGTGTAAAAGATACATTTAAATATTTCGAATCTCGTGGGCTTCCTCTAGTGGTCCAAGCTCGTAATAGAGTTTTTCCTGCCACCGAAAAGGCACTAGATGTTTTCAATATTCTAGAAAAAGAAATGAAAAAGTATCACGTCACCATTCAGACGAATTCTCCTGTTAGAAAAATTAATGTAGATGGTGAAAAGGTAACAAGTATAGAAACAAATAATGGACTACTATATGCAAAGTCTTTTATTCTTGCCACTGGTGGAATGTCTCATCCTGAAACTGGATCAACAGGTGATGGACTAGTATGGCTAAAAGATATAGGACACTCTGTAAAAGATTCAAGTCCAGACATTGTACCACTTGCTGTAGGTGATGATTGGGTAAAGAGCTTGGCTGGAATATCCCTTTCCTTTATGAAGATAACTTTTTATCAAGATGGCAAGAAACAATTTTCCAAAACAGGTAAGATACTTTTTACACATTTTGGTCTTTCAGGTCCACTTATATTAAATAGTTCCAAAAAAGTTAGAGAGCTTCTCGAGTCTGGTAGTGTCAAAGCATACATAGATGCATATCCAGATACAAATGAGGGGAAGCTTGAGGAATCTATAATTAAAGTTTTTGACAATAACAAGAATAAAATATTTCGTACTATCTTGAAAGATGTAGTTCCAGAAGGAATGTCTAAAGCTATAGAACTTATAGATACGGGCTTAGACTTTAATATGAAAGTTCATAGTATAACAAAAGAAGATAGAAAAAAGTTTGTAAAACTTTTAAAAAATCTTCCAGTAACCGTTACAAATTTGATGGGATACGAGAGGGCAGTTGTTGCTGATGGGGGAGTCTCACTCAATGAGCTTGATATGAAAACTATGTCTTCAAAACTTTACAAGAATTTATATATAACAGGAGACCTATTGAATATAAATAGAAACTCTGGAGGTTATAGTCTTCAGATATGTTGGACTACTGGATATATTGCAGGAATGTCAGCTTAGTCTTTTAGAAATATTTAGATTAATTCTTTTCTATAAATAGCGACGAGGCTATAAAGCAAGCTCAATACAAGTGGACCTATTAGAATACCTACTGCACCCATCAATGATATTCCACCTAGAATTGCAAACAATGTAAGGATGGGTGTGATTTCAGTATTTTTGGAAATTATATATGGTGATAATATATTATCTATAGTACCTACAAGGAAGACGGACCATATAAGCAATCCTAAAGCATGAAGAGGTAATCCAGAAAAATAAAGGAATAGGATTGCGGGTACAGATACAATAGAAGTTCCGAGATTAGGGATGAGCGATGCCATTCCAGCGATTACTCCCCATAATGCAGGATTTGGGACACCAAAGAACCAAAGTCCAAGCCATGATAGCAATCCTTGAATTATAGCTATAAAGAATGAACCTCTCATTACTCTGTTCACAGAATTTTTTAAATCTGAAAGAATATCTTTAATATTATTTTCCGAAAGAGGAAGAATTTTAGTAAGACTTTCCTTCCAGCTGGATCCATCCTTGAGAATATAAAACATAGAGAAGAACATGAGGATGAACATCATAACTGTATTGAATGTATAGGAGAAGAAGCTACCGATATTGTTTGCTAGGAATGATGTAAAACTAGCAACCTTCCCATAAGTATCAAAAGTAAACCCCTCTGGCATTATTCCATTTATTGCAATATCAATTTTCTTGACGAAGAGGCCAGTATCACCATTTGATACAACAGATTTGTATGCATTTTGTGCTTGTTCAATTACTACACTTCCCATAAAGAAAAGAGGTACACACAATACAAGAAGGAAAATTATTATTGTAATTAAAGATGCGAGGCCAGAGTGGTCTCGGGTAATATATTTCCTAATCCATAGATATATCGGATTCAAGACAACAGCAAAAGAAGCTGCCAGTATGAATACAGTAAGGAAAGGATAAAGTATCGCTAACGTCAAAAATAAAATAATTACTAATAAAACAAACAAAAAATACTTCTCTGTTTTAGATGTTTCCATATATACAGTATAACAATTATTTTGCTGGGAGACTAGGACTGGCAGTAGCCTTATCTCCCTCAACTAAAACTTTTTCGTCAAAAAGTTTTGTCTGGGCACCAGCTCGTCTATTTTCTCTTCTGAGAAAATATGATTCCGCTGTTCGATTCCTAGGCATAAGCAAAGCAGTTTGCTTATTTCTCCCAGCAAAAGAAAACCAGCCTCTTTAAGGCGGTTTTCTAATTTGCTGGGAGACTAGGACTGGCAGTAGCCTTATCTCCCTCAACTAAAACTTTTTCGTCAAAAAGTTTTGTCTGGGCACCAGCTCGTCTATTTTCTCTTCTGAGAAAATATG
>CAINWY010000114.1 GCA_903854645.1 uncultured bacterium
ATTACCAATTTGAGTTAAGAGGTATATTGCTGAAACTCCCACGATGGTATAGACAATTCTTGATAGGGTAGACATATCACCGAAGATTGTAGCTACTAAATCAAAATTTAATACTCCTACTAGTGCCCAGTTTAGCCCACCTACTATTACAAGTACGAATGCTACTAAATCTAATGCGTTAAGTTTATTCATTTTTTTTTATTATAATCTAAATTTTAAGTTCGACCTTATCATTTACATATTTAATTTTATAAGATACAATCAAACAATGCAAATCGTGCATTTCACACCACCACAATTATCATCTATTTTTCAAGTAAATGAAACTACTATTAAGCGCTGGATATGGAATGGTAAGCTAAAAGCCAATTCCACAATTGGTGGTCATTATCGTGTGTCAAAGGTGCAACTAGATAATTTTATAAAATTATATCCGCAAATGTCCAAAGATTCCTATACCATTAGAAGATATAATAAAGAGAAAAATATTAAAATGATGGGATGGGAGGAATACTATGAATTAATGTTGATTAATAAACACGAAGAGGCATTCAATCTATTGCAATCAGTTTATATCTCAGGTAATAATATTACCGTTCTAATTGATAACTATTTTGTACCTGTACTTTGGAAAATAGGTTCTGAGTATGAGAAAGGACACATATCTATATATGAGGAACACAGAATAAGCTTTCGCATCAACGAGCATCTTTCAAGATTAGAAAAATTCACCAGTAATAATCTGAAGGCAAATAAAACAGCTATACTCATATGCGCAAGAGGAGAAAATCACATGATACCCCTGCAAATGCTTAATCTTGTTTTGGGGAAAAATAATTGGGATACACATGTGCTGGGTATAAATATTTCGTATGAGGAACTAGAAAAAGCTGTACAGGAAATAAAGCCAGATATGATATGTATCACAAAGAGTTACAATGAAGATAATCCCAAGAAGTATTTAGAAAAAACTATAAAACTAGCAAAAAAGAAAAAACTATTGATAGCCGTGGGTGGTTCTGGCTGGAGTAAAAAAATTAAAGATAATAAACAAAAGGACATTGTGTATTTTGATTCAATGGAAAATTTTGAGAATTTCTTGAAAAAGATATAATTTTTAATTAGCTTAATGGATGTTAAATCTTATGATAGAATTTAAACATGAAAGAATTAACTGAAAATGAAAAGAGAGTAATTATAGATAAGGGCACAGAGGCTCCTTTTACTGGTGAGTATGTAAACACGAAAGAAACAGGGGTATATGTCTGCAGGCAGTGTGAGTCGCCATTGTATAACTCAAAAGATAAATTTGAATCTGATTGTGGCTGGCCAAGTTTTGATGATGAAATACAGGGGGCTGTTCATAAAACTTTAGACGCAGATGCTCTACGTACTGAGATAACTTGTGCTAAATGTGGTGGACACTTGGGTCATTTATTCATCGGTGAGCATTTAACAGATAAAAACAAAAGATATTGCGTGAATTCAATATCGATGAAATTTATTCCTGGGAAATAATTTTAAAAATATTTATGATTAAAAAGATTGTATTGGCGGGTGGTTGCTTTTGGGGCCTAGAAGATTTAATAAAGAAGCAGAAGGGCGTGATAAATACAACTGTAGGCTATACGGGTGGTAATATAGAGAATCCGACTTATAAAAATCATGAGGGTCATGCTGAGGCGGTAGAAATTGAATATGAAACCGAACAGACTTCTTATAAAAAGCTTTTAGATTTTTTCTTTCAAATTCATAATCCGACAACTTTAAACCAGCAGGGCAATGACAAGGGGACATCTTATCGCTCGGCTATTTTCTATGGTAATGAAGACGAAAGAAAGGAGGCAGAAAATTTTATAAATATTGTAAATAAATCAAAACGCTGGGAGGATCCCGTAGTTACGATGCTAGAACCACTCACCAAATTTTATAAAGCAGAAGATTATCACCAAGATTACTTAGACAAGAATCCCGGTGGCTATACCTGTCATGCTATATACTTTGATAGCTATTTGAAATAGTTAAAGCCAAATTTCATATATTTTAAGCCATCAATTTATATTGTATTTTCAGTTGGTTTAAATGTTATAATAAAAGCAGACAGTATTATCAATTAAATTCTAAATTCTAAATTATATGTTTATAAAACTTTATACTATTGCATTGCCTGTTTTAGTAGCTATAGATATGCTGTGGCTCGGATTAGTAGCAAAGAATTTCTACACGAAGTATATCGGGTTTTTGATGAAGCCCGAATTTAATATAGTACCCGGTATCATTTTCTACCTTTTGTATGTGGTAGGGCTCGTATACTTTGTCATAATGCCTGCGGTCTATAAGGGTTCCTGGATCTATGCTCTTTTACTCGGAGCATTGTTTGGACTCATTGCATACTCTACGTACGACCTGACGAACCAAGCAACTCTCAAGAATTGGCCACTTGTTGTTACTATAATAGACTTGGCTTGGGGTATGGTAGCTTCATCGCTCGTTTCAGTTATTACTTATTTGATTGCAAAGAAGATTGGGTTCTAATCTATTTGTTATATATTAGAAAATTATGCGCGTATGGGACATACATCCTAAATATTTGTGTCGTAAGCATTTGCTAGCAGATAAAAAA
>CAINWY010000115.1 GCA_903854645.1 uncultured bacterium
AATTTGCAAAGAAAGCTTCCACATAATTTTTCTTCTCAGCAGGAATGTAGTCGAAGAGGTATGAATGCTCCCACATATCTAAAGCAAGTATAGGGGAGGCGCTCACCAAGTGCCCTAAGTGCTGCTCGTCTACCCATTGAGTTAGTAGACTACCAGTTCCTTTATCATAATAAAGCATTGCCCAGCCGATACCGCGAGTCATAGCTAATGCTTTGAAGTTCAAAAGCCATGTGACGAAAGTCATACCGGTTTTTTCGATAGCCTCTTTTAATTTTGAATCAACTGGTAATTCTTTTGCTCCACCTGAAAGAGATGTGAAATAATATTCATGATTACGAACGCCTCCGAATTCAAAAGCAAAACGGCGATGAAGCTCGCTTAGTATATAAGCATTGGCGACTAAATCTTTCTCGTATTCTTTTATTTTATTTAAAACTAAGTTTGAATTAGTCACATAAGCTTTATATAATTTTAGATGTTCTTCTATTGCTTTCTCGCTTATACCTGATAATTTAGGTATATCAAATGTTTTGGTTGTAAATGTTTCCATCCCGTTTAGAGACAGGTCGCGGTCGGTATATATAATCTTGATAACAACGACTAGTCTTTATATTATTTGTTAATTTATTTTATTTGCGTTAGAAACCGTGACCGCGGTCTCTAACGGGATCCATGTTTTTATAAGTACTCCTCTCTGAATAACTCTTCCCAGAGGGCACGGATATTTTCTTGCTAGAAAATTCCTCGTGCTCGGCTCGACAGCCTCCCAAGTTCCTTCTCAGGAACTATTCCAAATACGGCTAAAGATAAAAAGCTATTCTAAAAAATCTATAAAAGAACGATTAAAAATTATCTTTTCTTTGCTGCATACTCTGTGGCTATTTCATCTGCCTTATCATTATAAACATGGCCCGAATGCCCCTTCACTTTCTCCCAGATTATTTTTCCTTTGAATTCTCGTACAAGTGAAATGAGCTCTCTCCATAATTCCTGATTCATTACAGGCTTTTTATTCGCCGTTCTCCATCCATTCTTTTCCCATCCAAAAATCCAACTTGTTATACCATTTAATACATAAGATGAGTCCGCGTGAATCTTCACTATATTCTCCTTGTGGTGTTTATGAATATGCTTCAATGCTTCTATCACAGCTTGAAGTTCCATGCGATTGTTGGTCGTATCTTTATTGTGTCCTCCGAGTTCATCTACTATCTTACCTTCTACTACTACCACTGTCCCCCATCCTCCAGGACCTGGGTTTCCAAGTGACGAACCGTCTGTATATATTTCTATTTCTTTATTCATCATATTTTTTATTTTAGCAATAAATGAGGAGCATAAGAAAATGTATTCATTTGCTTAATGTCCGAATGAAATTGCTATGTTGTACTCAACCTATAATATATCAATTATTCTTAATCTTAATTCTGTTCTACCCCCAAATGTGCTTTTCTCAAAACTCGCCACCAAATTAATCCTCTCCCCCACAGCAATCTTATTCCCATAACTTTCTTTATTCTTAAAAAATATTATTGCTTTCACAATTTTCCCTTTACCACTTAGAAAACTTAACTCTAAATGATTTTTCTCTTTGCCAAACTCTTTTACTGCGGCAATTGGCACATCCTTAAAAAGAAATTTTGGTTTTGGATTCCCTGCTCCATATGGAGCAAGTCTCTCTATTACATTATAATTTATATTCGTCACATCATCCATCCCTATTGTAACCTCGGCTCCATCCTCGTGCGCCTCTTCTTCTATATCTCTATCTTCCCCATAAACTTTCAAAATTCTTTCTTCGAGAAAGTGAATCTCTTCGTGTGATACAGCAAACCCGCCAGCGCCTGCGTGCCCTCCAAATTCCAAAACACTATTCTCTGGCAACGCAGTCATTAATTCTACAAGATTAACTCCTCCATAGGAACGACAAGATCCCTTTAATACATTGCTCCCATCCGAGCCCCAGACAAATACCGGCCTCTTGTATTCTTCGACAATTTTTGATGCTATTATTCCTAGGACTCCTATGCGCCATAGTGGATTGCCTATCACTATCACCTTCTTCTCCTCTCTTTTACTCATCGTCTTCTTCACCTCTTTCATCATATGGGCTACCATTATCTTTCTGTCGTCATTTATTTTTGAAAGATTGTCCGCTGCTGCTTTCGCTAATACAGGATCTGTCGCAGATAATGCCTCAAATGCCATCATCGGATCCGCCATTCTACTCGCGGCATTTATACGAGGTGCCAAGGTAAAGGTGACATCCTCCTCACCCAATTTTGTAATATCAACTCCTGCTTTTTTAAATATTTCTGTCAGTCCTAAACGTTTACCTTTTTGTAGAACTTTCAATCCATAATGTGCAAATACCCTATTCTCATCTAGGAGTGGTACCTGATCAGCAAGTGTCGCAACACCTACCATATCGAGAAGCCATTTCTCCCATCCAGTATTTATCTCCCAATATTCACCATATTTTGCAATCAGAGCCTGTATGAGTTTAAAAGCAATCCCTGCCCCACAAAGCATTTTATCAGGATACTTACATCCCTCTTGTTTTGGATTTAAAATTGCATATGCATTTGGTATCCCCATCTGCACAGGTAGGTGGTGGTCTGTAATTATCACGTCTATACCAGATGCTTGTGCTTCTACTACTTCTTCTATGGCTGTAATACCTAAATCAAAAGTAATTAAAAGCTTTACTTCATCATCAATAAATTTTTTAATTGCATCCATATGGAGACCATACCCTTCGTCATGTCTATCTGGTATATATATAGTAAAATTTGTATATCCGATCTTTGTAAAAAAGTCATGCATAATAACTGCTGCTGGAATCCCATCACAATCATAATCACTATAGACTACTATTTTCTCTTTGGCTTCTGTGGCTTCAAAAATTCTTACAACAGCACGCTCCATATCCTTCATAAAAAAGGGATCATAAAGCCCCTCTTCGTATGAAGGGTTTAAGAATTTATCTCTATCTTCTGTTTTAATCCCCCTATTTTTAAGTAGAAGATCTAGTAGTTCAATTTCATTTGGCATACCAATAATTAATCAAATTATTTCAAAGCTTTGATTCCTGATAGAGTTCCTTTTGCAAGAAAGTCGAGTGTCGCCCCTCCTCCAGTTGAGACGAATCCTATTTTATCTCCTAGTTTTAGTTTTGTTATTAGAGATACTGTATCCCCGCCACCGACGATACTCATGGCCTTACTCTTTGCTACAAGCTTGAGTAGACTCTCGGTTCCACCTCCGAATCCATTTTCGTATTTCCCAAGTGGACCATTCCAAAGTATAAAAGCTGCTTTCTCAATTAATCCACCCAAGAGGGCTACTGAGTCCTTGCCTATATCTAAAATATTTTCATCGGCTCCTACTTCGTTTGGTTTTACATCACGATTGCTACTCCCCTTAACTGCTACTACATCTATAGGTAAAATTAAATTCTTACTTTTCAAGAAAGGTTTTAATTGTGAATTATTCGCTCCTACTAGAGATAGACCTACTTCGTAACCTTTGTGTTTAAAGAAATCATTTGCAATTGCTCCACCGATAAATACATTATCTGCATCTCGCAAGAACTTTTTTACTAGAGGTATTTTGGTTTCAAATTTTGCCCCACCTAATATAAATAGGAATGGATGCTTTGGGTCAAATGCTTTAGACAAATGATTTATCTCATCTACTAATTGTAGTCCTGCGTAGCTAGGCAAATATTTGGTAATCCCTATAATTGTTGCGTGAACGCGGTGAGATACAGAGAAGGCGTCGTTTACATAAATATCTCCGAAACGTGATAATCCCCTTGCAAATGAAGG
>CAINWY010000116.1 GCA_903854645.1 uncultured bacterium
GTCCTTGGTCGTGATGGCCTCTACTACTTGTGATGGCTTTATAAAAGAATCCATTACTGGCTCTTTGTATACTAGAGATACTGCATAATTAAAGAATAAATTCATAACGATAACAATAGCTATAATAATAGATACTTTCACAAAATTTGATTGTTTTTGTATATTTGTATTTGTTTCCATCCCGTTAGAGATAGGAAGTCCTATTGGCCTTCCGTATCTTATTAATTATAATTTAAAATTATTGACCTTATTATTTTCTAATGACCCGATAGAGACTAACGAGCACATCTCTAACGGGATCCATAATTTCTTTATTATAACAGAAAAAAGGTGTATAATGAAATACACAAATATGAACAGATTAAGGAGAAAATCACTAGATAAAATAGAAAAAGTAGCCATCAGGGCCACCCGTTTTATTGGCTCAACAGAGTCACTTCTTCTTCATACTGTATTATTTGTTGGTTCCTTTGTATTTTACTTCTTTGGTGCTCCTCTTGAAGAAGTTCTACTCGTTTTAACAACCATTGTGTCCCTCGAGGCAATATACCTATCTATTTTTATACAAATGACCGTCAATCGTCAGGCTCGTAAACTTCATGCTGTGGCTCGTGATGTTGAAGAGATACAGGAAGATGTGGAAGATATTCAAAAAGATGTCGAAGAAATACAGGAAGATGTTGAAGAGATCGAAAAGGATGTCGACGAGATTCAAGAAGATGTGGAAGAAATTCAAGAAGAAGATGAGGAAGAAGAAAAGGAAGATAAAAAAGATGAAGAAATTCTTTCAAGAATAGAAGACACTATGGGCAAACTGATCGAAGAAGTAATAGAACTACGGAAGCAACAAGAAAACAAAAAATAAGAGCTAACAGCTCTTATTTTTTATATATTTATTTTAACTTTTCCTTGTCTTAAAACCTCTACTGTGCCATCTTTAACTCTTATCAGTGTAGAAGGCTCCCCCTTTTTAGATCCATCATTTATATATAAATCAACATCATCTCCAAAAAAAGACTTGGCTTCCTTGATAGTTTCTGCAGGAGTAAAACCCTCTTTATTTGCGCTTGGAGCTACTAATGGTCCTACTTTTTCGAGTAAATCAAATAAATTTTTATTTTTACTACCAATCATTCTAAAAGCTATCTCCCCAGTCCCTCTATGTATGTGTTTAAATTTTATATTCCTACAAGGTAATAATACACTTACTTGTCCGGGCCATATTTTTTCTAAAAATTTAATTTCTTTACCATTTAATTTTATGCCAAATTTTACTAAATTTTCGAGTGATGAAATGAGCACTATTAATGCTTTGCTTCTGTCCCTTTCTTTTATTCTATAGATTTTCTCTACGGCTTTTTTAGAATCTACATTCGCTACCAATCCATACAAAGTATCCGTAGGAAGTATAACCAGCCCATCATTTTTCAAAATTTTTATTGCTTTTTCCCAATCTGATTTCATATTAAATTTTAAACTCTATTACGTCGCCATTTTTTACTATATAATCCTTGCCTTCTGTGCGAACTTTTCCTTTTGCACGGGCCTCTCCGTAACTACCAGCTTCGAGTAAATCCTTCCAAAAGACAACTTCCGCACGTATAAACTTATCCTTAAAATCTGTGTGTATAGCCATACCTGCAACTGGTGCAGTGCTCCCCTTTTTTATAGTCCAAGCTCTAGTCTCATCCTCTCCCGTTGTAAAGTAGGTATCTAGGCCGAGAAGTTTATACCCTTCTTCAATTAATTTATTAATTCCATCATCCTCGCCACCGAGTTCTTTTCGAAACATTTCTTTTTCTTCTCCTTCAAAATCCTTTAACTCGTGCTCTACTTTTGCATCTATTACAACGAACCTTGAACCCATACTTTCTATATAGTCAGTTAATTCTTTAAATATTTCTGGATTAGCAGTATCTAAATTCTCTGATCCAGCTCTTTTATTGAGACCATAAATAAATGGCTTCATGGTTAAAAGACTTAGCTGTTTTACTTTTTCCATTTCTTTTTCTGAAAAATCTATTGTGTTCGCCAGCTTTCCTGATTCAAAAACAGGAATTAGTTTGGTCAAAGCTTCATCTTCTAATATGAATTCTTTGTCTCCTTTCCTTACTTCTTTCGTTATATTATTTTTTCTTTTTATTACCGTTTCTAAATCAGCGAGAATTAATTCAAGATTTATTATCTCTATATCACGAAGTGGATCTATATCTCCCATCACATGGAGTATTTCATTTCCGTTATCGCTCTTCAATGGAAAAATACGTACTATTTCTAAAATAGCATCTACTTCGCGAATATTCGCCAAAAATTTATTCCCAAGTCCCTCTCCTTCAGCAGCTCCTTTAACAAGGCCTGCAATATCTACAAACTCTATGACTGCGGGAATAGTCTTTGCCGACTTTGAAAACTCTGAAAGCTTCCATATACGGTCATCTGGTACAGCTACAACCCCTACAGACGGGTCTATCGTACAAAAGCATGAGCAACACCGGTTTATTTGAAGGTATTGGGAAGTAGGGTCGAAGTCGGGCGTAGCAGAACGCTCCCGTCCTATTCGAGTTTGCAGTGCAATTTTAAAGCGAGGAAAAAAATGAAACGCACGCTTGTTCAGCTCGGCCTAGTGGCCGCGATAATCTCAACGCTGGCCGGTTGCGGCGGCGGCGGCGGCAGTGATGGTGCCCCGGGTGCTTCCACCACCACCACGACGGTCGTGACGGCTCCCAGCTCCGGTACCCCGGCCCCGGTGAGCCTGGACAACAGCGCCACGCCGACGGCTACTCAGTTGACTGCTTGGGCAAACATGGCTCCGCAGGCCACGTTTGCCGGGGGCCAAGTCCAGAGCCCGCCCCAAATCAAATTCGTACTGACCGACCAGGACGGTAAGGCGATCTTCGACCTCAGGAAGAACAAGACCACGCCCGCCGCTCCCGCCCTGCCGTTCTATCAGGACATGTATTTCACCTTTGCCAAGTTCGTTCCGGCCGCCA
>CAINWY010000117.1 GCA_903854645.1 uncultured bacterium
ATGGAAACAAAAAAGATTACAGAAACTACGCCAGACGAAGTATTCGTCAATAACCTTATGTTTTCTAATAGAAACGGTGTCAAACTGGATATTGAAGAAATCATGGAAAAAAGAGTTACATCTGTCGTAATCGCCTACTTATCAGAGGAAAAAATTGAAAAATTCTCTGGGCTAAAAGGTTTTCTAGGTTACAAGAAAAAGAGCCAAGAAAATAGAACAATAACGATTACAGATGAACTTGGTATAGAAATATCCTATGTGCCAGGAATAGAGTCAGCATCAATTAGATTTTCTGGAAAAGATCAAATGAATAAAATAACTGATTATGATGAAAGCACATTGTGGAAACGATACGTAATGACAATTATTCGTCCCTATCAGATAAATTTCCATATCTTAAACCTACGCGAAGTAGAATGGGAAGAAAGAGAAGTTTAAACACAAACCCGCTATTACAAGAAATCCTTGTACATAGCGGGTTTTCTTTTGCCCTAACCTATTTGTATAAATATTATTGACTCATACCCCTAGGGGGTATATAATACTTTTATGAATAATAATAATCAAAAGTTAATAAAACGTTTAAAAATAATTGAAGGACAAGTGCGAGGATTACAAGAGATGATAGAAAAAGGAACTTATTGTATAGATATAATCACCCAGACCTCCGCTGTAAAGCAAGCACTCTCAGGTGTTGAGGATGCTCTAATGGAGAGTCACCTAGGGACCTGTTTAGTCCACCAAATACAAAAAGGCCAAACGAAAAAGGCAACGGAGGAAATATTAAAAGTTTATGGTCTAAAAAGAAAATAATTTATAAAATACAAATAATATGCAAAAAATTTCAATATATTTATCAGTTTCATTAATAGTAATAGGTTTCATCATCGGGGTCGGAGCAGGGTATTCATTTACTCCTCAGTATTCCCTCTCTATGTATGACAAGAATAGTATGGACCTGGGTCGTGCAGACAAATGGGTAGACCTACGCTATATAAATGCGATGATTTCTCACCATAGAGGAGCGATACTCGTCGCAAAGCAAGCCGAAATAAGTGGGAGGCCTGAAGTAACAGCCTTAGCAAAAGAAATACAGGCAAATGAACCCAAAGCTATAGCAGAACTATATGCTTGGAAAAAGGCATTGTACGGAGATACAAAGCAAGTAGTGGATCCTATCGTTCCAAACCTAGGAACCTATAATGATACTTTTGACCTAAGATTCCTAAATGCAATTATTGCCCATCACCAGAATGGATTAATAATGACAAATGATATCAAAACTAAATCATCTAGGAATGAAATACTAGACAATGCAAATGCTGTGGACAAATTCCTAACAGATACAGGAGTAATGTTAAAAGAGTGGAGAAAAAATTGGTATAATATATAAACTATATGGCTACAAAAATTTACAATATAAAAGGTATGCACTGTGCTAGCTGCTCCGCTATCATTACAAAGAAAATATCCAAACTTGATGGTATTAAAGATGTAAATGTAAACTTTGCTACAGAAAAAGCAAATATTAATTTCAAAGATGATCCAATTGATCTGAATGTGATTAACAACGAAATTGATAAACTCGGTTACTCTATGTACGATACGAGTGATAAACAGATTAAAAGTCATGATATGCCTAATATGAAGAGAGAGGACCATATGAAAATGCAAGGTATGGATCATAGTGAGCATCTAGGATTAAACCAATCAAAGATCGAAAAAGAAAAAGAGCTTAACGAGCAAAAAGCAAAAGCACAATTTGTATTACCTCTCTCATTGTTTATATTTTTTATAATGATGTGGGACATAGGTTCTAAACCTCTCTCATTTATTCCGAATCTTCCTATCCAAATGGAATTATTAAATATAATTTCTATGATACTTGCTACTGTCGTTATTTTCTG
>CAINWY010000118.1 GCA_903854645.1 uncultured bacterium
CCATACAAATTGGCATATAATGGACTATAGGTAAAACTTTTATTTTAGCACAATAAAATAAGGTTTAATTTTACAATTAATAAAACAACAAAATGAAACCATTTAAATTTAATAAACATATGCTAATGAAGGTGCTAGTGGTAGTTCTCTCCATCCTTTTTGTACTATCTATAGTATGGCTCATCTATTCTGTGAAGAACCTAACCAAGTCTGGAGATCTCGAAACGAACCCAAATTTGAGGAAGCTTTCTACTTATACCTACAATACAAAAAATGTAAACAAGATAACCCCCTGGATGACTTTTGATTATATAAATACAATCTTCAAGCTAGACCCCACGTATTTGAAAAATGCTTTACTGATAGACGATACAAGATATCCAAATATCAGGCTCGATAATTATGCAAAGCGCCACAATCTAATACTTCCTATATATATGCGAGATATAGAAAATATAATTACAAAATATCCTCGCACAAATTAGTATGGGATTTCTAACCCAGATCATTCTGCCCTATATACTGCTCTACAAATACTGGGCACTATTTTCTGTCACCTTCCTAGCATCTCTCGCAATACCTATCCCCGCAGGTAGCATACTCATCGCTACTGCATCCTTTGCTAGCCAAGGATACCTAGATATCTATACGATATTCATCGTCGCTCTCATAGCAAATATAGTCGGTGACAACTTTTCATACTGGCTCTCCAGAATATATGGAAGGAAGATTTTATCTCGCGTGGGATTTTTGAGAAAATTAATCGCTTCGAAGAATTTTGCTCTCGTAGAAAAAGCTATCGGCCGTCGTCCGGGCTTCATCGTATTCATCAGTCGTTTTGAAGTCCTCTCTACCCTCACGATAAACATTATTTGCGGACTCGGTAGAGTATCGTATAAAAAGTTTATGTTTTTTGAAATAGTAGGCTCGCTGGCAAATGTCATATTCTACATTACCGTAGGTTATATCTTTGGGGACAGCTGGCAAGCCGTGAACAAGCTCATAGGAAACTTCACCATAATATTCTTCATCGTCGTCGCTCTCATACTATCCATCTTCTGGAAGAAAATCATCCGAAAAATGAACAAAAGAGCCGAATCTGAATCAGATTAGAAAATATTTAAAAAATAAAAATTGGCAGTAGTTAATACTACTGCCAATTTATTCTGTATGAGGCTTGCATATAGCCCAAAGTTTTCCGAGCTTTTCTGTTGTTTGGTCTTCTGCCAAACTTATCTCAGAAAGTATCTCTGATGCTTTTGGGTGACCTATATCCAATTCTCTTTGAGATTCGAATTGGTATCTCTTTGAAAGTAACTGGTGGAATTCTAGAGTCCTGTCGTAGCGGAGCTTGCCTACGATAAAATCTACGAGTTCATCTAGCCGTCCTTCATACCCTGGTACCTCCAATGGATGCTTGTTCTTTTTCATTCCTTGAAATTTTAATTAATTTTTTAAATCAATCTTCTTTTTCCATTCACATTTTGGAGATTCTGTACTTTCTGCCACAAATATGAATACGAATTTTCTCAGCCAATTCATACTCTTGATTCTCTGCCGCTTCATCCATAAGCGTTTGGAGCTCTTGTTCAGACATTTCTGCATAGCTAACGCTACCGAATCCTACGACTTCTTTGTATGAAAAGAAATCATTGTCATCCTCAGAGTCCTTCTTTGCCCATTGATAAATGACATCATAGATATATGCGATAAAACCATTATCAATCCGCTCAATCTTAAGCCTAGCACTGTCGGTAGGCTCCTTGTGTGCATTGTAATACACATCTAGGAAGCATTTACCATCGCTACGTACTTTCATCGCATAAGGGACACAATAGCAAGATTCTCCAATCCTCAAATCAGAGATCCTCATTTGTTCTTTGATTTTTGGTAAAAGTGCCATGATATTAAGTTTTAAGGTTTAGAAATTAATTTTTCAAAAGTTGCTTTTACTTCAGATTACTTCTAAAAATGTGCTCTGTCAACAAGCTAATACATAAAATACATTGCTATATATTTTCTTTTTTGAGCTTTTTTATTACGATAAAAAAGCTTTCTGCTAGTATATCTTTCTTTGTGTGTTTATCATATTCAAATGAATCAAAAATAGGCGAACGAGTCTCTGTAATCTCTATATTATCCTCCTCTCGTAACGCACTCAGTACTTCCTTTATACTATTAGCTAGAATTTTTTGATTTTCATATTTATCCCCCATAAATACACGAGCGAGTCTGATCTCTCCTCCATCTCGGAGTACGCGTAACATTTCCGAAAAACAATCTTTTACTTTTCTTTTCGCATCTTTATCTCCTAAGTATATATTTGGTATGGCAGCATCTGAGACTATTAGATCAATGGATTGATCCGGCATTGGTATAGACTCTGCAGATGAATTGATCACCTTCTCTTTCATCGTCATCTCTTGGATTGGCTCTAGGCTATATATAGAAAAGCTAACATTATGATCCTTTGCCCATTTGGCAAAGTAGGCCTCACCTGCACCTACGTCTAGGATAACTTTATGAAAATCTTCTGACGTAAGTTTCAAATCATCAGAATATTGTCTAAAA
>CAINWY010000119.1 GCA_903854645.1 uncultured bacterium
CATATCACATCTCATTTATGCACCTATTGCCCACCCACAGAATTCGCATTAGCCCAAAAGCCTAATTCGGATTTTATTAACCCCCGCCAGATTATCGCGCGCAAGCGCGCGACCCATTTTTCTGACGATGTACACTTTGGTGGTGAATTGCTTTCCTTTGCACGAACCTATTTCGAACAAAAGGAATCCTAATCTTATGCTCGACTTTTATTATTAATTCTAATCTCTCTACTACGCTCTACTAATGTATTAATTCACTAAAAATGCGGACTCGGTTTTGCGAAACTAATTTGCGGGAAAGGATTCGCAAAACCTCGACTTATTCCCATTTTGCCTTGATTTGGATTTTGCCGTGCAGGAGGGTGCGGGAGGAATGCACGGCTGGATTTTGGGCTAAATACATTATATGGCAATTTGGAATATTACGCAATGGAATATTATAATGGTGTAATGCCTAGAGCAATATATACAAAAGACCATAATGCAATTGTTGAGCGCTTAAAAAAAGCACGTTTTGAAGCTGGCCTTGGACAAGTTGAAGTTGCTAAAAAATTAGGAAAAACTCAATCATATCTTTCTAAAATAGAATCCGGACAAAGAAGATTTGATGTTTTGCAATTAAAAGAGTTTGCGAAACTTTATAAAAAATCGTTAGACTATTTTGTTAAATAAAATTATGCCTATAACTAATGAACAATTAAATAAAAAAGAAACAATAGAGTATCTAGAGATACCCGAGAAAGATTTTAAAAATTACTTTGAATTCAGTAAAGAAATTAAAGGTAAAAAGATTGGTAGTCGTTGGTATTTTGATAAAAAAGATATTATTGATTGGAAAAAATTAAAAGAAAACCGAACAATAAATTTAACAATGAGTGAATATGAAACCTGTTTTGAATTTGCTATAAAAATGGTTTATGGAGGACTTTCTTTAAATGGTATAAGAGGACAAAGAACAGAAGTTCAGGCTGCAGATG
The DNA here is from genome assembly GCA_903854645.1 of uncultured bacterium. GTDB lineage: Bacteria > Patescibacteriota > Minisyncoccia > Phycocordibacterales > UBA9973 > UBA8515. The sequence continues at coordinate 978 of CAINWY010000119.1, forward strand.
ATGTTATATTAGGAATTCTTGCAGAACATGCAGTCAAAAAATTTCTACTGAAAAAGTTTAAGGTAAAAATAAAATTAGATGAATCTGTTCACCCTGAAGAAATAACTCCTCAAGATTTTGATCAAATAGAGGAAAAAGGTTTATTTAGAAAACCAAAATTAGGAGTAGGTATAAAAGCTAGTAAAATGAAAAATGCTTTCTTGGTTTTAGGTGCCAATGAGGTAGAATTTCCTGAAAGGAAAAGCGATGTCTATATTTTCGCAAGAGTTGGTTTACCCAGTGATCATTTATTTAGAATCTTAAGAGATCATTCTTTTTTCGGTAAAGTTAGAAAATTTTTTGAAAACCACGATAAATTTAGAAAAATTGAAAAATTAGAAAATATACCTATTTGGATATGTGGTTTTTCTTACATAGATGAATTGGAAAGAGTAACAGAAATTCCTGGTCAGGAATTTAGTAATGGTCACAGATATGTTAAATCAGTAGGTAAACTTCATAATTCTGATGAAGACTGGAAAAATTTAATTAAAAAACTTTAATCTACTCCATTGCCTTCATCATCTGCTTAGCAACCGCTTCCACAACAGGAACACTCACTGAATTTCCTAATTGTTTATACAACGCTGAATCTGCAATATTTGGTAATTTAAAACTACTTGGAAACCCTTGTATTCTTGCACATTCAAGCGGGGTCAGTTTTCTTATCCCTTTTTTGTCTTTTATTATTGGAACATTATGTCCGCCCATTCCCATATTGGCTGTAAGTGTAGGACAAACCCCGCTTTTATTTTCTCGAACATATTGTCTTCTCCATTGATACACTTTTCCTTCTTCTTTTACATCTTTTTTAAGTTTTTCAAAAAGAGGTTTACCATTATAATAATATTTTTCAGGAACATTTTTCTCTAATAAATCAGTAATTTTTACAGTGAGCTTAACAGGTTCAGGAAATATAAATTTGTCCGAATATTCTTTATTTTTAAATCCAACTATATATATACGCTCACGATTTTGTGGAACATTACCGTATTCCATAGTATTTAAAACTTTAGCTTTAACATGATAACCCAAATCTCTAAGAGTTTCTTCAATTATTCTAAATGTGTTGCCTTCGTCATGACTTTTTAGATTTTTTACATTTTCAAGCATAAAACCTTCTGGTTTTTTTGCTTCAATCATTTTTGCTATGTCAAAGAATAAATTTCCTCTATTTTTAGGGTCATCAAATCCTTTACGATATCCTGCAATAGAAAAAGCCTGACAAGG
>CAINWY010000120.1 GCA_903854645.1 uncultured bacterium
CTAATTTTCATACCTACCAAAACAGCATAAAGCGGCATATTCAAACATTAACTATATTTAACTTTCAAACTACTAATTTTCATACCTACCAAAACAGCATAAAGCGGCACATTTCTAACATAAAACATATTTCTATAAGGCTATATTAGCATATTATAGGATTTTATCAACCTCTTTTGCCTCTTCGTTTAGTTCATAGATTTTCTCTTCATGTTCCATTCTTATTTTTTCTTTTACCCTTTTGATCTTTATTTTTGATTCCATTACAGCTCTTTCTACAAAAGAAATTTTCCTAGAATCTGTTCCGCTGGCTTCCTTCTTCTTAAAGAAATTATGTATTTGGGGTAATTTATTTTGTAACAAAATTTTACTTTTTGTAACTATTAAATACCATAATTTGACGACAGAGAGAACTATCCATTGTACTACATGCTTAGCTATATAAAGCATTATCATCTCAATGTACCTAAAGGATAGTTTTGGGGTAAATGCGGCGTTTTCTTCTTGAATGATTAGCCTATCAGTTCTAATTTGCCAAGCACGAAATATTAGCATACCAAAGGCTGCTAATATCGCTGCGAGAAAAATTATAATAGGTATAATCATAGTCTAACGAATTGATTCTTGGACGAAGCTTATGAAAGTAGCACCTTTTTCTTTCAAAAGGTTTCCAACTGTAATGTCGGGATTTTTGATAAATGATTGATCCATAAGAGTTTGTTCCTTGAAATAAGTAGAGATTTTTCCTTCGAGCATCTTTTTCTTTATCTCCTCAGGCTTATCGGATTCAGCCACTTCTTTTTCGAAGACTTCTACAACTTTAGCTTTATCCTCTGCTGTAATGTCATCCGATTTTATGAAAGCTGGCTTCATCGCAGCTATATGCATTGCCACATCTTTTGCAAGTTCGGCTGAGCCACCCTTTAGAGACACGATGACGGCACTCTTGCTTCCATGGACATAACTTCCCAATATTTCTCCTTCTATAAGATCTATCTTTCCTAATTCTATTTTTTCACCAACTTTTTGAACTACGGGATTAATTATATCAAGAGATTTTTCTTTCATAATATCTATTCCTTCATTAACTGCCATGTCAGCTAAAGTATTTGCAAGAGTTACAAAGTCTATATTGCGAGCAACGAAGTCAGTTTCAGAATGGAGGGTCATAAGTAGACACTTTCCTGCCATTTCTCTAACAACAATGATTCCATCATGTGCTGTGCGGTCAGCTTTCTTCATAGCAATACTGCTGGATTTCTTTTTGAGTATTACAAGAGCTTTTTCCATATCACCCTCAGCTTCTTCCAATGCATTTTTGCATTGCATTACTGATACTCCTGTACCATCTCTTAATTCTTTAACTAATTCTGCGGTTATTTTTATAGACATAATTTACTATTGATTGGCCTATTGGCCTTAATTAATAAATAATTTAAAATTACTTTTTATCTCCAACTATACCTTTATTATAAGCACTTTTGATTTGAGCAAGAAAAAAACTAATACTAGATACAGATGCATCGTTTGCAATTATAGGGAATTCTACCTTTTTAATATTACAGTCAGTATTCATAAGGGCAATAACTGGTAAATTCATCTTGTGAGCTTCAGTTACAGCTATTTGTTCTTTCTTTGGATCAACTACAAAGATTGCATCAGGAGTACGTGTGATACCAGTAAGACCTTGAAAATTCTTTGTCATATCATCCATTTCACGATCAATTAAAAGTCTCTCCTTTTTGGTGTATTTATCAAGTCCGCCTTTTTCTTTTTGATCACGTAAGTCAAGAAGTTTGACTATACGCTTTTTAATCTCGGGGAAGTTTGTAAGAGCACCCCCAACCCAACGCTCAGAAACATAAGGCATATTGAGAGCTAGTGCTGTCTCAATTATTTGTTGGCGAGCTTCAGCTTTCGTTCCTACGAATAAGATAGTCTTACCAGTAGCAGCTAGTGCTGTAACTTTTTCAATTGCTTTTTCAAAAAGTTCTGCAGTTTTTTCTATATTTATAATATCTACACCGTTCTTTGTTGCAAAGATATAAGGGGTAGTTGATGGGTGACGGCGACTTTTTGAGTATCCGTAGTGGGTACCATTAGCAAACATTTCTTCTATAACACTGTTTTGTATATTCATATTATTTTGTGTCCGCGATTTCGTCTTGGACTTTATGGTTAATTAATTATAATACTATCCGTTTTTAAGCATTCCAGCTTATTTACAAGGGCTTTTCAAACAAAAAAGCTCCTCACGGAAAGTACCCCCATAATACCAGAAAAACCATTATTTTGCAATATCTATGATTGTCATATTTTTTGACCTGAGTCCATTTTTAGGGTAGTATGTGGGTATGAAGCAAACACAACTATTCACTAAAACAAAGAAGGAAAGTCCAGCAGATGAGGTATCTCTAAATGCTGAATTACTCATAAGAGCAGGGTTTATAAGTAAAGAGATGGCAGGGGTATATTCATATTTACCTCTAGGTCTTCGTGTCATTAAAAAGATCGAGGATATCATTAGAGATGAGATGAATAAAATTGGCGGTGTAGAGATGAGAACAAGTGTTCTTCAAAATAAAGAAGTTTGGGAAAAATCAAACAGATGGGATGACGAAGTCGTAGATAATTGGTTTAAAACTAAACTAAAGAATGGAGGAGAGGTGGGTTTATCTTTTACGAACGAGGAAGCCTATGCAGATATTTTAAAACAGTACATAAGTTCCTATAAAGACCTACCTGTGTATCCTTATGATTTTAAAAATATATTTAGAAATGAGACCAGAAGTAAGTCTGGGATTCTAAGAGGCAGAGAATTTTACTGGAAAGCGTTATATTCTTTTTCCAAAGATGAAGCAGAGCATAATGTATTTTATGAGAAAGCCAAAGATGCATACAAAAATATTTACAAAAGAGCAGGGATAGGGCATTTAACATACCTTACCTTTGCTTCGGGCGGAACTTTTTCCAAATTTTCACATGAATTTCAGACTATTACAGGGGCGGGGGAAGATTTGATTTACGTAGATGAAAATAGAGGTATTGCTATAAACAAGGAAGTTTATAATGATGAAGTTTTAGAGAGTCTGGGACTTAAAAAAGAAGATTTAGTAGAGAATAAGGCTGTTGAGGTTGGTAATATATTTTCATTAGGAACAAAATTCTCAACACCTTTTGACTTGAAATATAAAGATGAAAATGGAGAAGAAAAATTGGTTATAATGGGAAGTTACGGAATAGGATTGGGTAGATTGATGGGGACTGTAGTTGAGGTTCTTTCAGATGATAAGGGTATAATATGGCCAGAAAGTATAGCCCCATTTAAAGTCCACCTACTTATGCTCGGCGGGGACCAGAGTGTTAAAACAGAAGCATTAAAAATTTACGAAGAGTTAAAAATGAAAGGCGTCGAAGTACTTTTTGATGACAGGGTAGATACCAGTGCAGGAGAAAAGTTTGCCGACTCTGATCTTATTGGCATACCTTATAGAGTCGTGGTTTCAAAGAGGAGTCTCGCTGATGGTGGATTTGAAGTAAAGAAAAGAATTGAAACGAATGGAAAGATAGTTCCTTTTGATAAGTTGATGGAAGAATTTTAAAATATAATGTTTAAAAAAATTTACAAAATGTTTTCTAATGATATTGGGATAGATTTAGGTACCGCAAATACACTAGTGTATTTGAAGGGTCACGGTATTGTCATAAATGAACCTTCAGTCGTTGTTGTAAATCAAAAGACTGGTCAGATCATCGCTGTCGGTGCAGAAGCCAAGCAGATGCTTGGTCGTACACCAGGACATGTCCGTGCAGTGCGTCCAATAGTAGACGGAGTTATTTCAGATTTTGAGGTTACAGAAGAGATGCTTTCCTATTTGATTGGCAAAGCAGAAAAGATTTCAAAGAAATTTATTCGCCCTCGTGTAGTTTTGGGAGTTCCTACTGGTATTACAAATGTAGAGATACGTGCAGTTGAAGATGCAGCTCGCTCTGCAGGTGCACGTGAGGTCTATATTATAGAGGAACCAATGTCTGCTGCTATTGGAATTAGACTTCCAGTAAAGGAAGCTATGGGCTCTGTAATAGTGGATATTGGAGGAGGTACTACCGATGTCGCAGTTATTTCACTGTCTGGAGTTGTTCGATCAAAGAATTTAAAAATTGCAGGTGACTTACTCAACTATGACATAATTAATTATATGAAAGATGAGTTTAAACTTCTAATAGGAGAGAGGACGGCTGAAAATGTAAAAATTGCTATTGGTACTGTGGTAGAGGGAGAGTCACTGGAGGCAGAAGTAAGAGGAAGAGATTTGGTTACAGGTCTTCCTCGCCAAGTGATAGTTACAGATTCAGATATAAGGGAAGCAATTTTACCTTCAGTCTTAAGTCTTGTAGACGGAGTAAAGGAAGTTCTTGAAACTACTCCACCAGAATTACTTTCAGATATTATGCATAGAGGCCTAGTTCTCTCTGGAGGTGGGGCTATGATAAGGGGGCTTGATACACTTTTACGAAATACACTTAAGATTCCTATTTATATTGCAGAAGACCCTCTCACTGCTGTAGCGCGTGGCACAGGCGTTGTACTTGATGATTTTGATATTTATAAAGAAGTATTATTAAACACAGATGATTCATCAGTTCCGAGATAAAAACCAAATAGCAAAGGAAAAAAGGAGAATTAAAAATATTATATTTTTATGTGTTTTTTTGTTATTTGCGATTTTAGGTATATATGCTTCTTCTAGTCCAGTTCTTAATTATATAGGAAGACCTTTTTGGAAGGCAAAGAATGGAGTTATGAATAGTATAGAAAATATTGGATATGTAGCTCGCACCAAAGCCTCTGTTTATAGAGATAATGAAAATCTATTGAAAGAAAATATAGATTTGAAAACTTCTATGATAGATTATCAAGTACTAAAGAATGAAAATATAACATTAAAGGAATCATTTGGTCGTGTACCACCAGGTCGCGATATGGTATTAGCAAATATATTAACAAAACCAAACCATTCCCCATACGATACAATAATAATAGACGTAGGAGGTGATGTGGGGATAAAAATAAACGAGCAAGTATTTGGTAATGTTATAACTCCAATTGGAGAGGTTGTTCAAGTATATGACAATACTTCGCTTGTTGCATTATATTCAAATCCTGGTAAAAGCACTGATGCTATAATTGATGTGACAAATACTAGTGTGGAATTAATTGGAAGAGGAGGTGGTAATTTTGAAATGACTGTCCCCGTCGATATTCCTTTTGAGAAAGGAACTTCAGTACTATTACCAAACATACAGTCTGAAATTATAGCAATTATGCAAGATGTTATATCAACACCGAATGATCCATTAAAGAAAATACTTTTAAGTTCACCTATAAATGTTCAAAGTTTAAAATGGGTTTTTGTTAAACGTAATTAAAAATTATGAAAGCGATTCATTTTAAAATTGAAAAGAAAATAGATGGAAGTCTAGGTAGGGCTGGAGTTATAAGTACTCCGCACGGAGATATAGAAACTCCGTCTTTTGTAGTTGTAGGTACGAAAGGGACGGTGAAGTCTCTGACTAGAGAACAATTAATCGAAATCGGAACCCCCGTAATACTAGCGAATACTTATCATTTATATTTACAACCAGGGGATGAGCTTATTCGAGATGCTGGTGGCTTACATAAATTTATGAATTGGCATGGGCCAATGATGACGGACTCAGGAGGATTCCAAGTATTTTCTCTAGGAGTTGCATATGGGAAAGAAATTTCAAAGGTAGTTTCAGTTACCGATCCGAGTCTACTTATCCCCGAAAGATCAACAGCAGAGGATGGAATTCCACGACTTGCGACTATAGGTAATGATGGAGTATCCTTTCGTTCACACATAGATGGCTCACTTCATTATATAACTCCAGAGAAATCTATAGAGATTCAGCACAATCTAGGTGCGGATATAATCTTTGCATTCGATGAATGTACATCACCTACAGAGAATGATAGATATCAAGATGAAGCACTTTCTCGCACACACGCTTGGGCAAAGAGGAGTTTGATTAAACATAAAGAATTAGAAAAAAATAAAGAAGTGAAAGCTTCGCAGAAGATTCTTTTTGAGAGGTCCTCGGACGAGGGAGGACGAGGTGCCAGACCATCACAAAAAGAACTTTCTGCTACGCTTTTAAATACAGAATTACCTCAAGCTCTCTTTGGTATTGTTCAAGGTGGGCGATCTGAAGAGCTTCGAAGAAAATCCGCAAAGATAATAGGAGAGATGGATTTTGACGGGTTTGGTATTGGAGGATCATTTGCAAAGGAGGATATGTCCTCTGCTGTAAAGTGGGTGAACGAAGAATTGCCAGAGGATAAACCTCGCCATCTGCTTGGAATAGGAGAACCGGAAGATTTATTTTCGGGAGTAGAGAATGGTGTAGATTTATTTGATTGTGTAGGTCCTACTCGTATAGCTCGTAATGGTGCACTCTTTACAAAAAAAGGTAAAATAAATATATCAAATGCAAAATTTGTAAATGACTTCGGTCCAATAGATGAAGGGTGTGAATGTTATACATGCGAGAATTATACGAGAGCATATCTATCTCATTTATTTCGTGCAAAGGAAATGCTCGGGGCGACTCTCGCTTCAATCCACAATGTATATTTTATAACGAATCTTGTAAGGGGAATGCGCCAAGCAATTCTAAATGGAACATTTGAAGAATATAAAAAAGCATTTTTAAACAATTATGAAAGATAAAGTATTCAAATTAAAAAGTGAGTATAAGCCAGATGGTGACCAACCAAAGGCTATTTTGGATTTACTAGACGGCCTAAAAAATGGGATGAAGAAGCAGACATTACTGGGCGCGACAGGAACGGGGAAGACTTTCACTATTGCAAATGTTATAGCCGAGTGGAACAAGCCAACCCTTGTAATTGCTCATAATAAAACTTTGGCTGCTCAGCTTGCACAAGAGTTCCGTGAATTTTTCCCTGATGCCGCTGTGCACTACTTTGTATCTTACTATGATTATTATCAGCCTGAAGCATATATGCCTGTTACAGATACCTACATAGAAAAGGATGCACAGATTAATAAAGAGATAGATAGACTTCGTCATGCCACCACGCAATCACTTCTAACAAGGCCGGATGTTATTATTGTGGCGTCCGTTTCTTGTATCTATGGTCTTGGAAGTCCAGAAGAATATGAGAAAGTAAATTTGAAATTAGAAATCGGATCAAAGATTGGTAGGACAGATTTGATGAGAAAGCTACTCGGTATTCACTTTGAGAGAACAAATGCGGATTTAAATCCTGGAACATTCCGCTCAATTGGGGATAGAGTAGAAGTTATGCCTATATCTGAGACTTTTGTTTACCAGATAGAATTTGAAGGTGGTAAAATCACTAGAATTTTAAAAGTAGACCCAGTATCCGCACACGTACTAAAAGAAGAGAAGGGGATATTCCTTTTTCCGTCAAAGCATTTTATTACAGATGATGAGAGTACAAAAAATGCAATAAAAAATATAAAACTTGAACTAACACAGCAATTAAAAAAGTTTGAAAAAGAAGGCAAGCTTTTAGAAGCGGAAAGAATAAAAAGGAGAACCAACTATGATCTAGCTATGATTAAAGAAGTAGGCTATTGTAATGGTATAGAAAACTACTCAAGATTATTTTCAGGAAAGAAAGAAGGTGAAGCTCCCGATACACTGCTTTCATATTTTAGAAATAATTTTTTGACTATTATAGATGAATCTCATGTAACATTACCACAACTAGGTGGCATGTATGCAGGGGATGCATCACGCAAGAATACCTTGGTAGAGTTTGGCTTTCGTCTTCCTTCCGCCAAAGATAATCGTCCACTAAAATTCAATGAATTCGAAGAAAGAATAGGTGATGTGATATATGTATCTGCAACTCCAAGTGAATTAGAGAGGACTACAAGTGCCAGAATCGTAGAGCAGATAATTCGACCAACTGGTCTAATTGATCCTGAGATATTAGTTAAACCAGTTTCTGTCTCCTCTGGCGAGAATCTTTTTGAGAGGTCCTCGGACGAGGGAGGACAAAGTGCCAGACCATCACAACAAGTTTCTCACCAGCTACGACAAAATACATATCCAGGGCAAATTGAGGATTTTGTAAAAGAAGCAGATAGAGTTATCTCAAAAGGTTTCCGTGCGATAGCCACGACACTCACAAAGAAGATGGCGGAAGATCTAAGTTTATTCTTGAAAGAAAAAGGTTATAAGGCAGAGTATTTGCATAGTGATATAAAAACAATAGAGAGAATTCAAATACTAACTCAATTTCGAAGAGGAGATTTTGATATACTTATCGGGGTGAATTTGCTCCGTGAAGGTTTGGATTTACCGGAGCTTGCTCTCATAGGGATTCTTGACGCTGACAAAGAAGGATTCTTGCGCTCAACTACATCTCTCATACAGATTATCGGGCGTGCAGCTAGAAATGTAGAAGGACGCGTAGTTTTATATGCGGACCATATGACTAAATCACTTGAGAGTGCTATAGGAGAAACAAACAGAAGACGAGATATACAAATAGCTTACAATAAAAAGCATGGTATAACTCCAG
>CAINWY010000121.1 GCA_903854645.1 uncultured bacterium
GCGTGATTTCTGTAATATGTTCTTCATCTTCATAATGCTCTATGTTGCCATAGGTACAATCCTTAGTCTACATAGTATGAAGACAAAGGAGACTATTATAAATGTAGTCATCATAGGTCTTTTCATAAACTTCAGTCTCTTTGCTACTCAGCTCATAATCGATGCCTCAAATATCACAGCGCGTGTTTTTTATAATTCTGATTCTATTGTAATTACACCAAAGGGTCCAACTGGTCCTACAAACTTGGTTGCGAAAACTGGTGCCAATGGAGTCATACCGCTCTCTGCTGCTTTGGTAAATAAAATAAACCCACAAAGTATCATTATAAATGCAAAAGAAATTAATAAAATAAATAATAATAGTAATGTTGGTGTAAACGAGCAGGCATCTACGACTGATGGGGATATAGGTGTTGGTCAATTTATACTGATCGTACTTATTGCTGCTGCTGTGAATATCATAGGGTTTAGTGTATTTCTCATTGTGGGGGTATTATTCATCGCTCGTGTTATAGGATTATGGCTAGCTATGATAATCTCTCCATTGGCATTTTTCACTTATATACTTCCAGAAATGGCTAGCACCAAAATGATAGGCTGGCAAAATTGGTGGTCAGATACTTTGAAGCTTGCCTTCCTAGCCCCTGTATTCATTTTCTTTATGTATATAATACTGAAATTCCTACAAATTGATCTAATATCTGATGCCGCAGGAAAAACTGGGCTTGATTTCCTCATTGCAACTCTTATACCATTTGCTTTTATTATGATTCTGATGATAAAGGCAAAAAATATAGCAGTAGATATGTCCGGCGAAATGGGAGCGTCTATCACAAAGGCTATGAGTTCAGTCGGCCCAGCTGGGGCGATGAAGTTTGCGGCTGGTGTGTACGGTGGTGCAATAGCCGGTGGCGCAGCAGCCCTCGGGAAGGGTACAATGGGTAGACTTGGTTCAGGAGTGGCGGACAATGAGAAACTCAAAGCGATGGAAAAAAAGGGTGGGGTTCAAGGTTTTTTTGCAAAAAACTTACGCAATGTAGGAACTGCTGCTGGTAAAACAAGCTTTGATGCTAGAAATACAAAAGTTGGCGGAGATATAGGCCTAGGAAAGGGTAAAACTGGTGGCTTCGCTCAAGCAAAACTAGAACAAAAAGCAAAAGATGAAAAGAGGGCAAAGGAACTAGAACCAGGAGAAAATACAAAAGAAAATGTTGAACTAAGAGCAGCTAATGCCAAAAAGAAGAAAATGGAGAATGAAATAAATCCCGAGGTTGAAGCTAAAACGCTTGAAAAGGAAACGGCTCAGAAGAATTTAACAGATGCAGATAATAAATTAAGGAAAGATCCCCAAAATAAAGAGAATATAGAAGCCGCTGATAAGGCACAAAAAGAATATGACAGAGCAAAGGATGCGCTAACAAGTGTAAATAATGGTGGTGCTATTACTGATGGAAAGAATGACGATGGAACAGTAAAATATAAAAAGAACGCCGACGGAACAGTAAAATATGCGACTGATAGTGGTCGTATCTCTAAAGAAGAGTATGATAAAACAGATGGTGAACTTACAAAAGCTCAAACTGCTTTTGTGAATGCAAATTCAGCGCAAGGAAGTGCAGCCGGAGATGCTGATGCTCAGGTGGCTGCTGCAAAGAAAAACAATGAAGATGTTGAAAAAGAAACATTTAACAAGGCAACGGCTGAGGGTGCTAAAATTAAAAATGAAGCTGAAAGTAAAGGAAGCCAAGCTCTTGCTCAGGCTGAGAGAGATGAGCTAGCCGCAATAGCAGCACTTTCTCTCGCTAAAGAAGCTGCAGCAAAAAATCCTTCAAAAAACAACAAGGATAATCTTGCAAGGGCAAGTGAATTAAAAGACTCTGCAACAAAAAATACAAAAAATGCTTCAACTAGTAAGCAAAAACTCAAAGACGATGCGGATTTGGAGGCTGGGAAACTACTTACAGAGGCCAGGAATAAAGCTACCATAGAGAGAGATGAAGCCGACAAAAAAGCAGAAAAAGAGGCAATAGCCTTTAAAGAAGCTGCATTAAAAACAAAGGAAGAAGCGGAGAAAAACTTTAATACGGCTAAAGCAAAAATGGAGGAAGCAAAGAAGTCTAAACAGACAATAGATCCTAACACTGGAAAGGAGGTGGAATTTGGTACAACACTTAAAGAGGCAAGGACTGATGCCCACCACAAAGACGTCGCGGCAACCAGAGCTAAAAACGCATCCACAGAAGAATATGCAAAAAGCACAGAGAATAGGAGTACTATATTAAATCTAATAGCCACTGGTGGTGTATATAGTGCTCAAGCTTCCAAGATTGCAGCCCACAACATGAGAATGGGAACCAAAACAGAAGTACCAAGTAGTAGTGGCGGCGGTGCCCCACACGCAAAACCAGCTCCAGCTAGTCATGCACCAGCAAAGCCCGCTGGAGCTCCACCTGCACCACACGCGCATCCTTAAAATAAATTTATGACAGACAAATTATATGAAAAAATGAAAGAGGAAGTAGTAAAATTACCTAAAGAGAATCAGGTGGCTATTAGCTCTTTCGATTGGGGGACCAAGGTTGAGGAAATATGTACTAAATACCAACTTCGTTCCACGGAGATAGAGGATGTACAGACAGAGACTGCCATCTTCCTTTTAGGCCTTACAGATTTCGAGTTATTTATAATAAATCTAGAAGCTACAGGTCTCACAAATAGCGAATCAGCTGGTATCGCCAGAGAAATAATGGAGAAGGTCTTCACTCCAATAGGGGAGAAGATAGAGACTCTAATCAAGGGCGACCTAAAGAATCAGATAGTTAGATGGGATCAAAGCGTAAACTTTATCGTATCAGGTGGTGATTATTCAAATTTTATATTAAAACAAAAAAATGGATAAAATAATAGATACATTGCAAATAAAAATATCAAAGGCTAGAGAAAACCTATCCCAAGAGAGTAGGAATGCTATCGATTCCGTAAGTTGGAAATTAATCCTAGCAGGAATAAATAAAAACTATTCAGAGGATCAAATAGAAACACTCGAGACGGAGACCGAGCTACTCCTTTGCGGTCTTGTAGCAACAAAGGATTTTCCAAAAGAACTAGAAGAAAGACTAAGGGTTTCTCATGCTGAAGTACTACTTTTACTGAGTGAGATGGATAGACAGATTTTCAAGAAGATGCAATTAGACTTAGAAAAAAGATTGGATCAAAAGGAAAAAGCAATTAACTTCAATAAAAGTTTTGTTTTTGATCCTCGCTTCCAGCATCTACAGAGGCACAATCAGGAGGCCATCTTTTCTTCTGATTGGAAGCAAAAGCTCCTAGAAGTAACATCCGAATTTAAAATAAACATAGAGCAACAGGGCCTCCTAGAGCAGATAACAGCCGATACACTAGCAGGCACAATACATGCGAGTGATTATGAAAAGGAACTAAAGTCTAAGATAGGTCTTCCCGATGACAAGAATAAAGAAATGGTAGCAGTATTAAATGAAAAGATTTTTAAAAAGGTTAAAGAGCTTCTTATGGCAAACGACACAAAGAAAAGTATTGCCCCTCCACCACCATATATGAACAAGAGAGAAGTTCCACAGGTGTCTCTAGATGTTTTACCTGTAGAGGTAAAGGTGGAGCCACCACATATAATAGTTCAAAATATTGATATA
>CAINWY010000122.1 GCA_903854645.1 uncultured bacterium
AATCCATCATCTTTTTATAAATATTTCTATCCTTCATCCCCTTTGTATATTCAAGGAAATCCGAAGAACCATGATACAAGATCCCACTTTCCCACAATGCCATCATTTTCTTGTAGTGATCCATTGTAAATGACTCACCAATCTTTTTAACATTATGATTTTCTAGATCTGACTCTAGGATTTTAAAACGTACATAGCGTTCAGTAGGGTCAGAAACATAATCATAATCCTTCTTATTCAAAACTTTTTCTCCAGAATTCTCTTTCATTGACTTACTGCTTAATAAGGATTTTGCTAGGGGGGATAAACCGCTATTACCATTCGTAGCTAGATGCAAAAATTCATGAAGAGCCATCTCGGATAATTTAACTGCAGATGAATTGTCGTATGGTAATGTTATGACATTTGAACCTATTGTTGCATAAGCTAGGGAATTATGCAGATAAGATGCGATAGTTTTGTTGGATACCAAAATATAATTTATAATATCCAGATTTGATAATCTAACCTTTTGGTGATTGATAGCCTCCTCTTTACTGCAATTAAATTCTTTCTGTATTTTATCAAGATAGCTTTTATCACCTATCATCCTCATCGCCTCCCTTCTCGCAGTTTCTATTTCACTAACCATAGAATGAGCCTTTGATTCTAACTCTGCCTTTTCTGATTCAGAAATTTGAACATCAATCTTGTTAAATTCATTATTATTTATTTTTTCATGTAATTTAAAATTTTCTTGAACTTTTAGTCTGGCTGCTTCTTTTTTTTCATTTGCTTCGACTAATTTGTCTTCTAATTCCCTTGTCGATACATTTTCTTCTTTTTTAGCACTCTCTATCTGTCTTGTAATAGAGCGCACAGAATGACTTACCATATCAAAATTCATTAAACTACTATCGATGATATCATCTATCTTTGACCTTATGAGACCCTCCATCATTATTCTATTAATGGCCTCCGCGTCTAGAGACTTCTTTGCATCCAAATCCCTCAAGTCTAGAGCACCTATTTTCTTCAAATCATAATCCTCTGGATTAATTTTTTTAATTTCTAACCCTTTTGTATCTTTATTGATTTCTGTTTGATTTTTAAGATCTGTATCTAAAACAGTATTTTGTGCTTCACTATGACTTGATACTCCAGTTACGCCAGATGCAACAAGCACTCCTATCTGGGCAGCTTTTTTTATATTTTCTATTATTCCTTTTTTGGGTAAACCTTCCATTTTAGGCATATATTATATGGTCTTTTCTTGTTTACTGAATAACCTTTTTGCCATTTTACAATGCTTGCACTCCATAGAGCCTGTGCCAAATGGCTTGAAATTGCACTCCCTGTCTATAAATGAGCCCGAGGAAAGTGCGTCATCGTACTCTCTCACATCTTTCTTTAGTAAGTCTATCTGCTCCTCTGTAACTCTCGTCTGATACATAGCATTCTTGTCCCCTATCTCTGCTTCTAGGAATAATAGACGTGAATTTGTAACTTTAATATCATCTCTCTCTCCTTTCAATAGATACGAGTACATAGAGAGCTGTCGCATTAGATCAGACATATATCCATCCTCGCTTATCTTCTCTATAGCTCCCTTTGTTTTAACAGAGCCTGTTTTAAAATCTGTCACATAGATCTCCCCACTCGGTAAATATTCGGTGAGATCAATTTTCCCATACATCTGTAAATTGGGAAAATTCTTCCTGTCTACAAAAGAAAGAGAGCGCTCTGACTTGTATTCCTTCTCTAGATGAGAATAGTAGGTATCCACCCAGTTTTTTACGGCTAGATATGCATCTCTGGAAAGAGTCCTCAAATTATTTTCGTCTACGACTCCCTCTCTTTCAAACTGAGAGAATATCTCATCTTTTATTTCTTTTTCAGTTGGTAAACTTTTATTATTTAAAATGTATTCAATCGTACCATGCACTACAGTACCTAGAGATAGATGCACCATCTTTACCTCTGGTAATCGGAGAAAATTC
>CAINWY010000123.1 GCA_903854645.1 uncultured bacterium
AATAATTATAAATTATGTCTAAATATCGATGTTCCGATTGTGGGTGGATATATGATGAAGCTAAGGGTGACCCTAGAAGAGGAATATCACCTGGCACAAAATGGGGGGACCTACCAGAAGACTACAAATGTGCTGAATGTAGTAACAGAAAAAGCACCCATAGATGGGTCAAATTAGATTAAATTAAAAATAGTTACCCTTGCTGCCAGACCTGGACTCGAACCAAGATAACCTCCTCCAGAGGGAGGTGTCCTACCATTAGACGATCTGGCAATATTATATCAATTTTTAAAAACATTATTTCTTAGAAACTTTCTACCTGCTGCACTCTTTAAATATTTTTCTCTTACTCTAGCTTCAACTCTATTTGGACATTCTTCTTTGTATATAACAAACCAAGGCATATATCTTTTTGTATAAAAACTATTACCATCATTATGTTGATTTAATCTTCTTTCTAGATTATCAGTTATACCAACATATGATTGTGAAAAATTCCTACTTTTTAAAACATATACAATATACATATAAATATGTCCTACCCGCCTCGACTCGCTACCTCGTCGATGCGAGGCGGGCCATTAGACGATCTGGCAATGTTTTATCTATCAAATTCAATTAAGAATTCATGATATTAGATAACAAGAACATATTACCACAAAATGCTAAAAAAGACAGTTTGAGTTAGTAGTGATTTTAAGGTAGAATGGAGTTTATGAATACAGAAATAAAATATGAGCCTAGGCACATAACAACAGATGATATTAAGAATGGTTGCATGACTTTAACTGGTGGTGATAATGAAGAGACAAAGCTCTGCATGATACAAGAAGAATTCCGTGCAGGGATAGACGCAGTAAAAGATTTAGGACCTTCAGTCACTTTTTATGGATCAGCAAGATTAAAACCTGACCAGCCTGAATATATAAAAGCTTATACCTTGGCAAATAGAATTGCTAAAGAGCTAGGCTATAAAGTGATAACTGGTGGAGGTGCAGGAATAATGGAAGCAGTAAGTAAAGGAGCACATGATGGTGGTGTAGAGACTATAGGTATGACAATCAGGCTTCCCCACGAACAGGAAACTAATCCTTATGTCACTGTAGATATTCCTTTTCACTTCTTTTTTGCTCGCCAAGTATCAATGCAATATACAACTGAGGCCTGTGTATATTGTGCTGGTGGTACAGGAACTATGTATGAATTCTTTGAGATGATGACTCACCTACAGACAGGCAAAATTGGACCAATCCCTATAATACTATTTGGAACAGAATTCTGGAATCCTATCAAAAAATTACTTGCTGAACAATTTGTAGAAAAATATAAAACGATATCACCTGCTGACTTAGATAGATTTATAATTACTGATGATATAGACCAGATAATAGAAGTGATACGCATAAGTAAAATGAGAACAGGAGAGGATGAGCTTAATTAATTACTAATTACCAAATACCAAATAATTACTAATTACTAATATAAAATGCGTTGGCCTTGCCAACGCATTTTATATTAGTAATTCTTAATTCGTAATTCTTAATTATTAATTCTTTTCCCCTTTTGGCACGCTTTTATAAATGCTGTAAAAAGTGGATGTGGGGATAATGGCCTTGCTTTGAATTCGGGATGAAATTGTGTACCCAAAAAGAATGGATGCTTGCTAGATGGAAGCTCTGCTATCTCACAAAGAGTCCCATCAGGAGATACACCAGAGAATACAAGCCCAGCTCTCTCTAGAGCCTCTCTGTAGAGGTTGTTTACCTCATAGCGGTGTCTATGACGTTCTATTATTGAAGTACTCTTATAAGCTCTTTCTGCCACAGTCCCCTTTTTTAGAACTGCTGGATATGCACCCAAGCGCATACTGCCTCCCATCTTTTTATTCTCTATTTTTGCTTTTTGGTCTTCCATCACATCTATCACTACATCCTTTGCATTTTCATTCACTTCTCTTGTATTTGCATCTTTAAGTTTTAGAACATTACGTGCATATTCTATTACCAATAATTGCATACCGTAGCAAAGACCAAAATAAGGAATATTGTGAGTACGTGCGTATTCGATAGTTTTGAGAATTCCTTCTATGCCCCGAGAACCGAATCCACCTGGAACAATAATCCCATCGTACTTGGAAAGTTCTTTTATTCTCTTTGGGTCCTTTTCAAAATCCATTGATGATATCCATGTTAGTGTAGGCTTACTCCCAGATGTATATGATGAATATTTAATAGCCTCAATAACAGAAAGATATGAATCTGAAAGAGTAAAATCTCCTGTATTGAAATATTTACCAACTATAGCAATCTTTACTTCATTGTTTTTGATATGTGTAGATTTAGCAAACTTTTTCCATTTTGCCGAACCAGCATTAAACGCTGGGCCACAAGTCATACCGACTGTATCACAAATCATATCTCCGAGCCCTTCCTTCTCAAAGTTTACTGGTATGTCATATATGCTATCTACGTCTGGAGCAGAGATGATATGATCAACAGGAACATTACAAAACATAGAAATCTTTTCTTTTCTCTTGTCATCGAGCGCCACTTTACTGCGAGCAACTATGATATCTGGTTGAATACCTGAAGCATTCAATGTTCGAACTGCATATTGAGTAGGCTTGGTCTTCATCTCTCCTACTTTTGAAGGTATTGGCAAATAAGAAACCATTACAAAAAAAACCTCTTTATTGTGTTTAATCTTCATCATACGTGCAGCTTCTAGGAAAAGCATATTCTGATACTCTCCAACTGTCCCACCAATCTCAATGATGACGACATCTGCATTTACTTTATCGCGGGCTAGATCGATGCGGCGAATAACCTCGAGTGGTATATGGGGTACAACTTCTACGCATTTACCTTGATACTCTAGATTTCTTTCACTTTCAATCACACTTAGGTATACTCGCCCAGTTGTCATATAATTCGTACGAGATAGGTCTACTCCTAGGAATCGCTCATAGTTCCCCATATCTTGGTCGGTCTCATCGCCATCATCAAGCACAAAGACCTCCCCATGTTCCGTCGGATTCATAGTTCCTGCATCTATATTTATATATGGATCAATTTTAATAGCAGTGACAGTCTGTCCACGGTCTGAAAGAATACGGGCTATAGAAGAAGCAGTGACACCCTTCCCCACACCTGAGATTACACCACCAACTACAAAGATATACTTACAGTTAGATGATTTATTCTCTAGCTTTTTTAATTCCGATTCTTTCATATTTACTTTTTAAGAAATCTATTAATAGCAAAGAAGCTCCCAATGCTTCCAAGCAAAATACCAAAACCAAGCATAATTATAAACAATTGTAAGAAGTTTGATTTGTAATATTGATATAGATTAATTCCGATGAAATCAGTCATGTGATTACCTAGCCAAATAGAAATAGGTATAAATATAAGAATGGTCAAGAAAGCTGAACAAATACCAACCAGTATGCCAGATACAATGAATGGGCCTTTTACGTATTTGGAGCCTGCCCCTACGAGCTTCATGACACTAATCTCGTCACGAGACATATATATAATAAGTCGGATTGTATTGAAGGTTATTATTATAGAAATAATTATTAGGAACAAAGAAACAACAAAACCCAGACTTCGTGCACCATTTATGATAGAAGTAAGCCTGTCTATAATTAATTTATTCTGGGAGTAATCTATCTTGTCTATAATTGTTAATGCTCCTTGTGATAAAGCATTATTACTCTCAAAATACTTTGAAATGCTCTCATATTGAGAAGGATCATTGGCTTTGATATTTAGAGATGCACCTAGAGGATTCGTATTTAATTCCTCTAATGCTTGAAGGGTCAAATAATCATTTGAATGCTTATCTTTAAAATTTGATAGTGCCTCTACCGCAGATGTATAAGTAATGCTTTTGACTTCTGGTAATAAAGATAGAGAGTCTTCTACTTTCTTTATTGCGGCCTCCTCTGCATCTGGAACAAAGTAAATAGTTACATCAACTTTATTTTTAATTTCAGTTAATGAAGCATTAAGAGATGCTTGAACAAAAATGAGTGAAGTAATAACAAAAAGAGTGATTGTCATTATCAGAATGCTTGCCAATGAAGTAAAGCCACTTCTTACAAAACTGTTCCACCCTGTTCTTATTATTCTTTTTGCGTGAATTATCATATATTTCTATTTTAACACATATTTACCTTCTTTCTCATCTCTTATTACGCGTCCATTTTCAAGGGTTATAACGCGCTTCTTTATATTATCTACTATGCTCTTGTTGTGTGTTGTTAGTATGACTGTCGTGCCTAGGTCGTTTATCTTTTTCAGGATTTTTATGACTTCAGCTGCATTCATAGGGTCTAGATTACCTGTTGGCTCATCAGCTATTATAATATCGGGCTGTGTTATGATAGCGCGGGCTATAGCCAAACGCTGCTTCTCTCCACCTGAAAGCTGGTGCGGGAAATGAAATGCTCTGTTTGTAAGGTCTACAAGCTCAAGTACGTGTGGTACATCATCCATAATCTCTTGGTCACTTTTACCAGTAGATTCCATTGCGAAGGCTATGTTTTCATATGCTGTTCTATTTGGTAGTAGTCTAAAATCTTGAAAAACGACACCTATCTTCCTGCGGAAGTTCATAAGATCATTTTTGGATAATTTGTGTATATCTGTAGATTCAAAAGATATAGTTCCTGATGTTGGTGCCTCTTCTGCTAATATTAATTTGGTGAGTGTTGTCTTGCCTGCACCAGAGTGCCCAACGATAGATACGAATTCGCCCGGTGCTATAGAAATAGTTACATCTTCAAGTGAAAAATTTTCTTTATATTTTTTTGTTACATTATCAAAGTAAATCATTGATGGTATTATTTTATCACAATTTTGCTTCTGCTTCAATGAAAGCATCTATAGTGCCACTTTCAAGAACTCCGTCAACATCATTAATTTCAATTCCAGTCCTATGGTCTTTCACCATCTTGTATGGATGAAGCACATATGACCGTATTTGACTCCCCCATTCTATCTCTGTAGATTTCGTTGGAGATAAGCCAGCCTTTTCTTTTAATTTATCTTCCTCTCTTTTCTTATAAAGTTTACCTTTTATAATTTCCATTGCTCTTTCTCTATTCTGTTCCTGAGAACGTTCTGTCGTTACATGCACAGAGATATTCGTGGGGATATGGATTAGTCTAACTGCTGTCTCTCTTTTATTCACATTCTGCCCACCAGGACCACCTGACTTTGAAAATTCTATCCTCAAGTCTTCAGGAGGGATTTCTATAGCTTTGTCATTCTTTTCGAGTTTTGGTACGACTTCTACAAGAGAAAAAGATGTGTGTCGAAGTGACTTCGCATTAAATGGTGATATACGAACAAGGCGATGGACCCCAGACTCATTCTTTAGTATGCCATATGAACCCTTGCCTATTACTTCTAAAGATATATTCCTATAGCCACCTCTATCATTCTTGTTCTCGTGAATTAAATTTACCTGCCAGCCTTTTCTTTCTATATATTTGACATACATACGGAGAAGCATTGCCGAGAAATCCTCTGCATCATCTCCTCCAGCACCTGAAAGGATTGAGAGTATAGCGTTGCCTTTGTCATATTTTCCCATACCTAGAATTTCATCTTTTAGTTCCCCTATTTTTTTTATAGTTAGCTGAGCTTTTGTCTTATCCTCCCAGAAATTCCCCTGAAGCATTTCTTCTTCGAGTATTATTATTTGTTTATTAATTTCTTCTTTATCATTTTCCATATTATTCTAATTTATGTTCTTTCTTGAAATACCTGTCGGGAAGTATTTTAAAATAATCATCTATATAGGGATGCATCATATCGCATGCAACAAAAGCAATTACAACTTCTTTATTCTTATTCCTGTATTTATTCAAAGTTTTTTTAATTTTCATTTCTTTTATCATCTTCTCTATCATGGCTAGTTGCATACCAGTTGATGGACCAACGAAGAGGCCTGCACGTATGAGAGCCAAACTCCTCTCGTATGCAGAGAAGGCGTCTATGGGTATAACTTGGTCTACTATATCGTACCAAGGGATTCCGAGCTTTAAAATAGCTTCATCTACACGGGGCCCGGGTATAGAGGAGCCTTTCTTTATCGAGGTCCCCGCTATATACATATCTTTATTTTTAGATTTTAAATAAGAACCTGCTCCATATATAGTACCTGCCGTACCAATAGTTGAAACGAAAATTGTAAGGTCGTCTCCAAGCTGGCTCCAGAGTTCTTTGGCTACATACTCCTCCCCTGCATTTGTATTCCCAGGATTTATATATTGATTTAAATTATGCCACCCTTTCCTCTTTCCTAATTGTTTTGCTTCATAAACTCCGCCCATATTACTATGAACATCAGGACTTCTAGGTCCGTGTGATATCATAAGATCTGCTCCTACAAGTTTCAGTAGACGTTTCTTGTGTTCTGGAACATCTGGAGTAATGATTGCGTGTAAATTGGGAATGCCAAAATGTCTAGATAAAATAGCGAGAGAAAGAACTGTGTTACCGGATGAGTACTCAACTAGGTGTTTTGTATTCTTTAAAGTCTCTTTATCCATAAGGGAAAGCATAGACCAAGAAGGCATAGACTTTATATTCCCAAGTGGAACGAATTGCATAAGTTTTATAAAAATTCTAACCCCATCTTTTGCATATTTGTTTAAAGATGGCGGAAGCTCAACAACAGGTGTCATACCAAGAGAACCAGGAGTAAGAAAATCCTTCATCGCATTAACACCCTCAAAAACTTTTTTATTATTGCTCATAATTATAATAATTAATTAATATGAGTCCCTATTAAACAGGACTCGAACCCATTTTAGCAAGAATCAATGAGAATATCTACCAAGCTAATCTTACGCTTCACTTTTGCCTTTTCTTTAATCTATCTACACCGCTCTACTAATGCATCAATTCTAAAATGCGGACTCGGTTTTGCGAAACTATTCTCTGGGACATGGATTCGCAAAACCTCGACTAATTTTTCTTAATTTCGCCAAGATTTCGTTTTGGGTTTCCGCGGGCAGGCAGGGTCTGGGAGGGAATGCCCGCGGGGTGGGTTGAATAAGATCTAGAATTAGAAAAAATACTTGAAAAATGCTTTAATAATTAGGCTACTACAAGAACTGAATACCGGTACCTACTTCATAAAACAAGACATGCTCACATAATTTCGATCACTTCCCTGTCATTCCCTG
>CAINWY010000124.1 GCA_903854645.1 uncultured bacterium
ATCTGGTGCTGTTACTTTACAGAATATGGTATTAACAGGTACAGAAAATCTTCAAACAGGTGATGGAAATTATGGAATTATGGTTCAAGGGGGATCATTAACAGCTGATAATATCTCTATGACGGTTGTAACAAGCCCAGGTACAGATAATGATGGATTTAATGTAGCAAGTGGAGCAAGTTTGGATTTAAAAAATTCTACTATTACTTTGACTGGTGCTGCTGACAATCAACACGGTATCTATGCTCAGTCAGGAGCAGTAGCTATCACATTAGCCAACAACACATTTACTTTCCCTACAAGAGTTTCTTCTCCGTATTCATACCTCATTAGTATGCAAGGAGCATTAGTTTCTAATTATCCAACTGTTACTCTAACTGGTACGAATACACAGAATGCTTATATAAAGTTACTCTTGGTGGGAGCTGATACGTTTGTTAATAAAAAAGCATATGCTGTAGCAGGAAATAAAGTAGTAATAGGGGAAAGACTAGGAATAATGGGAACTAATCAAGGAATTTATGTCAGGCCTACTACAGGATGGGTTATATTAGAAAGTACTCAAGTCGAGCTACCAGCAGGCGGCACAACTACCGTTGACTCCAGTACTCCAATAATTGTGATTACAAATCCATCATTAGCGGCTACGATTACTGTTCCAAGTACTGTCACTAATGCATCTGTTGATATTGGAAATTTACTTTCTGTACCATCCGGAGGGAATGTTACAGCTACACTTCCAGCTACCACTATCAATGTAACAACTTCTCTTTCTACTACTCCTGTAGCTGTCACCATTCCAGTAGGAACGGTTGTAACTGCTGTATCAAGTTGGGATGGAACAATCAATGTGCCAACTATTAAAGAGAATTCTACTGTCACAGCCACAGCAGATAGTGGTAAAACCGCCACTGTCAATTCTGTTATAGAAGTTGGTTTTGATGATGTAAAACTTACTTTTGATAAAGCTGTCCGTATATTAATACCGGGACAGGCAGGGAAAGATGTTGGATATTCTAGAAGCGGAGTATTCACAATAATAGCATCTACTTGTTCAGCGGATACTCAATCTGCAGGCAACGCTCTTGCAGATGAGGGTGATTGTAAAATAAACGCATCAAATGGATTAGATTTGGTAATTTGGACAAAGCACTTTACAAAGTTTGCTACATATACCCAGACGACAAATACTGTATCAAGTAGTGGCGGTGGTGGTATGATGCCTATTAAAAAAGTAGCCCTTGCACTTTCAGATGCTGACATAATAAAAGGATGTAGCGGGGGGAATGCATTTAATACTTCTACTGGTAAACCTTGTACAAATATTACAGGCGTAACAGCAAAGAGAATGTATGCTCTAGGTAAAGTAACGCTCAAGAATGGAAGCAAGGGGGAAGCAGTAAAGGAATTACAAAGATTCCTAAATGATAAACTTTCTCTCGGTCTAGTTATAGATGGCAAGCTCGGTCCAAAGACCATAGCAGTTATCAAGACTTGGCAGAAGGCAAATGGTCTAGTAGCAGATGGTCTGATCGGCCCAAAGACCAAGGCATTGATAAATCAATAATTTTGAAAAGTTTTTAAAAGAGGGGGCTAAAGCAGCGGGAGGGGTTTACCCCTCCCGCTGCTTTAATTACAGTATAAAATAATCATATAACAGAGAAAAGTATGGTATAATATTACTGTAAGAAATTTGAGGCTCTCAAAGCTCGAAGTCAATTTTTAATTATAAATATAATTAAAAATCAAGATATGAATTATTTTTTTAATCATAAATTATTTTCAAAAATCTCATTTGCTATTCTAGCCAGCTTTCTAATTATTGGTGGATTTTTTATTTCTGTAAATCAAGTAAATGCCGCACTACCAGTATTATCGGAGCCCAATGTAGTACCTGCCAGTTCAGTTAGGGCAGGTTCAGCTGCAAAGGTCATAGGTGCATTTTCTGTTACAAACCCAAATGGTCCGCCTCCTGATTCTATTGATCAATTTAAAATTCAGAACAAGGTTGGACTAACTGCAACTGCTTCTGATGTAGCGACTGTTGCCATCTATGCTGATACTGGAACTCTCGGAGTACTGGATGGGGATTCTCTCGCCTGTGCACAATCTACCACATCCGATGTATCTAGACTTGCAGGTTTTACTTCAGGTATTTCCCCCATAAATTTTACATGTTATAGTCCTATTGTAATCGGAGCAGGAGTTACAAATAATTATTTAGTAGTTGTTGTTACCAGTGCGAGTGCTATAGATGATAGAACTATGGCAGCTAATATAGATGCATCTTTACTCTCAGAGATGAATTGGGCAATATCACCACTTTCAACAACAAACTCAATTAAAATAGCGAATCCTACCGTCACTATTACTTCCTCACCAACTATAAACAATGCAAACAAAACCGCATATACCGTCAGTGGTACTTGCAGTGAAAATGGAAGGACAGTCTCGGTAGTCATCGGTAGCATGACTCCGGTTACTCCAACTTGTACCGCTTTAGCTTGGACTACTGGTGCCATTGATGTCAGCGCTGTGACAGATAGCCCAACACTTGCAATAACTGCCAATCATAATGATTCTGAACTATATGCAGCGACAGAAGCAACTGCTTCCGTTGTAAAAGATACTATTGCTCCAGCTAGTCCCACGATAGATATAGTGGCTACAGACGATATAATAAATGCCGTAGAACGCACGGCCACAGTCACAGTGACTGGTACAAATGAAGCTGGCTCGACTGTTACCTTGAATGGCAATGCCACAACTCCTCTCACTGGAACTACTTGGAACTATGTTTTAACTATATCTGCGATAAATGCATTCGGACAAGGTGTAGAGACTCTAACTGCAATAGCTACAGATACAGCAGGAAATGTGAATGCAGCAAATGGAACTAGGTCTATTTCAATCAATACAATTCCAACAAGTGAAAATACTGTTTTTACAAATGATGCAACAGTTAGTGGCGGTACATCTATTACAGTAGTTAGTGCAGGGGAGATAGGTGGTGCTATCTGGTTTGCCCCAAGTGGGACGACTACTTTTGTAACAGGGAATACTATGACTACAGCGGGAGGCACAGCGACCAGTATCCTAGCACCAGCTTCAGACGGAACATATAAACTATACGTTGTAGATGTTTATGGGTATGCTTCAAATGCTTCCACTTATACTCTCACTGTTATTAATCCAAGAAGTAGTGGTGGAGGTGGAGGAGGGTCATGGAGTGTGGCACCAATTAAAAAAGTGACACCAGTTGTTTCAGATGATGACATAATAAAGGGGTGTAGTGGAGGAAATATATTTAATACTTCTACCGGTAAACCTTGTACAAATAATACAGGCATAACAACAAAGAGGGTATATGCTCTAGGCACGGTCATTTTGAAAAATGGAAGCAAGGGTGAAGCAGTAAAGGAATTACAAAGATTCCTAAATGATAAACTTTCTCTCGGTCTAGTAGTAGATGGTAATCTTGGTCCAAAAACTATAGCAGTCATCAAAGCTTGGCAAAAGCAGAATGGTCTAGTAGCAGATGGTCTAATCGGCCCAAAGACCAAGGCACTAATGAATCAATAATTCATATTTAAAATTAAAAAAAGGAGCCATACATTAAATGCATAACCCCTTTTACTGACTGGCTAGATTATTCATCGAGCCTTTTTTCTGGAAGCAAAGATACTTCTGCGTTGCAAATCCAATGCTTTTTTGTTTCGAAACTTTTTCATCTGGCCAAATCTTTTGGTCAGATATTTAAAACTGATGTTTGTGGCGATTCTTATACGCACAAAATCTGGAAAACCGGGGATGAAGTTTAGTGCCATAACGATAAGGATTTAATTTTACTTCATATTACTCGAAAATACATTTCTTGCAAGCATCATGGTTTTTGATATATTGACAAAATAGGATGGTGTGGTGTATAATATACCTAAATAAATCATTGTTTCACTCAAAATTTCAAAGAAATGAATAAGGATGAGAAAACATTAGTAGATGTTGCAGAAGAGCTGAACGCAGGCTACTTTGAAGCAAAAAAGCATCTTATGAAAAACTCTAAGGATAGGAATATCTTTATTGAGATTTTGCAAAGTCTTTTTGATATCTATGGGGAATATTTTGGTTATCCTCATACGGTGGTTGGATTCTCTCTATTTAAGTCCGATATTATAAGAATTAAAAATCGGATAAAGAAAACGAAGAAACTGGTAGTCAAAAAAACTAAGAAAATTAAAGAAGAATTTTGGTATATGGTTGAACTTGAGCCGGTCTATCATCCTCGCGAAGGGGACGGTGAGATATTCACCAGTTGGCAAATTGCCAATTTAAATCTGGATCCAGATTCTTACTAAACGATAAAGGGCCGCACATTTTGTGTGGCTTTTTGTTATTTTTTGTAAATACTTGCAAATACCCTTATTTATGTGGCATAATTAGGTGAGATGCTTGACAAAGGGTAATAAATGTAATATATTGTATAGGAAATTGATATTTTTAACTAAAATTCAAGTTATGAGGTACATGGTTTTTTTGTTTGTCTTTATTTTTTCACCGGTTTTGAGTATACCAACTGGGAGTCATGGAAATATGGAGAGAGACAAACTAATGGAAAGCAAGGATGAAGAATCTGCTATTCCCAAAACTGTAGAAGATGAGGTCAAAAAGGTTGTTTTAGATTGGCACACAGCAAGTGCGTCATATTATGACAGTCAAGATCCTGAACAAACACGTAGTGATTGTGACGGGGTAGGTGCTTTTGGAAATTTGATAAAGTCAGGTTCTGTAGCACTCGGTTCAACTTTTACAGAAACATTTCGTAAAAATGGGATGGAAGTATTCATTCAGATTAAGGGTTTCAATATTGTAACTCCATATGGGAAAGGAATTTTCCGTGTAGACGACGCAATGGCGGACAGATTTAATAGAAAAAATCATTTTTATATTGATTTTTTTCATGAAGATTTAACCCTTAAACGTAAATTGCAAGGACGGTTCAAAGTACTGTTCAAAATAGTGAAGATAAAGGCAGCTAGTTAATCTAGCTGTTTTTTTATTTTTTTAGAGAAAGTTATACACTTTTTTATTTGACAGATTATTTGATATTGTTGTATAATTTTAAAATGATAAATAAAAAAAGTTTGCTCCAGAAGATTTTTAAAATTCTTAAGTGGAGCTTTTTTATTTTAATCGCTTTAATTTTCATTTTATTCATCGTACGACTGTTCCACTCTTTTGATGTAGAGAAGACAAACAAGCAGGTAGCCATAATACACGGAACCAAGCTATCTATAAATGATGTAGAAGGCAAGAACCTGCCACCCGACCCAGGAATAGAGGCTGATAAGACAGTACAAGGCATAGATGTGAATAAGAATGGTATCCGTGACGATGTAGAGCTCGCTATATATAGAGAGTATCCCAATTCTGCGAAAACGCGAGCGGTACTTTTGCAGTATGCGTTGGCATTACAGATGGAAACGATACAGCCGATATTAAATAAAGAACTAGTTACTAAAATATTAGACGAAGAAAGTCGAGCTGATACTTGTTTGGGAGACACACTTGTTCCTCGATTAAGCCCTGAGTCTTCAAGAGAATACTCAGATATTAACAAAATTAATAATTATGTTAATTTTGTTAAAAATAATCAATTTAATACACCAAATCGTAACATAGAAAAGAATAATTTTTTTAAATATTTAAGTACCCATGGAGGTATTGGAGGGGCCCTTATAAAACTTCAAGAAAAAAATTATATTTGTGATATAGATTTATCTAA
>CAINWY010000125.1 GCA_903854645.1 uncultured bacterium
GGTACATCTATTACAAGCCCTATACCAGAAACAATTTTAAATAATGATGATACTACGATCGATACGAGTGTAGATGCAATTAAAAAAGCCAATGATTTATTAGATAAAAGCGGATGGACACTAAAAGAAGATGGCACTAGATCTAAGGGTGGAACAACAACTGCAACTAAAACAAAAAAAGTAGGAAAGAAGACCATTACAGAACAAGTAAAGGTAACTAATGGGCCACTCATTCCATTGCAATTTTCTCTGACAACTGGAGACACACCAGAACTAAGATATTCAACAGAAATAATTAAAATCCAATTAGCAAAAATTGGTATCGCTGTAGATATTCAAAAAGTTTATGAAATGGGCCCATTAAATCAGGTAATTAAAAATCGTGAATATGAAGCCTTGTTCTTTGGCCAAGTTATTAACCATGAATCAGACCTATATTCATTCTGGCACTCATCACAAAGAAAGGCCCCAGGATTAAACATTTCAATGTATAGCAATGCCGCAGTTGATAAGATACTTGAAGATGCACAGAAAAATATGGACAAGGATAAAAGGAGTACCAAATATAAGCTTCTTATAGATGAATTTAACAAAGACATACCGGCTCTACTGATATATTCTCCAAAGTACATATATATAACATCAAACAAACTTAATAATTTTAACATTAACACATTAACAAATCCTTCCGATAGATTTGCTCCCATATATCTATGGTACGCAAGTAAAGATCGTGTATGGAAAATTTTTACTAAATAATAACCTTATTGGTGTCTCGCCAATAATACAAAAAATAAATATATGAATGATAAACCAAAAATACAATCTAATGATAGAAATAATAATTTTAGATATCGTAGACCGAATAGCATACGAGTAATTCACAAAGAAGGTGTTCCAAAGATTGGAACAATATCTTCTGCTCCTGAAATACCACAAAGAAAAAATCCAAACGCAAATAGAAATACTAATCCTAATTCGACTCCAAATAAAATAAGTCGCGGTAGTTACCAGTATGGCAATACAAAAGGTGGAAGAAAGTCTTTTATTAAAACACCTCCTCCCCCAAAGGATACGAATACTTTTGTAAGAAAAAATAAGACAAATCTTATCCCACCTATTTTACCCGGAGTTATAAGAATAATTCCGTTAGGAGGAGTAGAAGAAATCGGTAAGAATATGACGGCAATAGAAATAGGTAATGATATCATAGTTATAGATGCTGGTATGCAATTCAAAACTGAGGACACTCCAGGTATAGACTATATAATACCAAATACCACCTATCTAGAAGAAAGAAAAGACAAAATAAGGGCTATGCTCGTAACGCATGGACACCTAGACCATATAGGAGGCATACCACTAGTTATGAGTAGAATTGGCAATCCACCTCTATACTCAAGAAATTTATCCATTCTTGTTATGAAGAAAAGGCAAGAAGAATTTCCTCATCTACCAGCCCTCAAAACAAACGTTGTGGAAAATGATTCTGTGATTTATGTAGGAGACCTTCGTATACGTTTCTTTGGAGTTACTCATACAATGCCTGATTCTATGGGTATAGTTATAGAGACTCCTTATGGATCAATCGTTACTCCAGGTGACTACAAACTAGACCAAATAGACGGTGTTGTCAGTGATGAAGAAGAAAAAGAATATGCTTTCTTTGATAAAGAGAAAGTGCTCCTCCTATTAACAGACTCAACAAATATCGAAAATGAGGGGTTTTCACTTCCTGAAATAAAAGTTCATGAGGGATTAGATAAAGTTATAAGACAAGGAACAGGACGTATAATCATTTCTGCTTTTGCTTCTTCTATTACTCGTCTTATGAAAATAGTTGAAATAGCCGAATCACTTGGAAAGAAAGTAATTCTTGATGGTAGATCTCTAAAGAATAATATGGAAATATGTGAACAAGCAGGAATTTTCAAACCTAAAAAAGGTACTATTATAAATATTGAAGATATTGATAACTACCCACCGAACAAAATTCTTATAATGATGACAGGTGCCCAAGGTGAAGAATTCGCAGCCCTCGGACGAGCAGCAAATAAAACACATAAAAAATTTACAATAAAACCAGGAGATACTATAATACTCTCCTCTTCAATAGTCCCCGGAAATGAAATTGCGGTGCAGCACCTAAAAGACAATCTGACACGTCACGGGGTACGTCTTATAAGTTATAGAACTAGTGAGGAATACATTCATGCAACTGGTCACGGAAACCAAGAAGATATCAAGTGGCTTCACAGGAAGACACATCCTAAATTCTTTATTCCTATACACGGATGGCACTCAATGTTAGTTAAACACAAAGAAGTTGCTATGTCTTTAGGTATGTCCATGGACAACATCATAGTGCCGGACAATGGTTCAATCATAGAGATAGTGGACAATGGAAGTAAAATTATCCTACGCAAAGAGAAAGCTCCATCAAGCCCTATGATGGTAGATGGCTTCTCTATAGGAGACGAGCAGGATGTAGTTATACGTGACCGCGTAATGCTCGCACAAGATGGTATGTTTGTTTTAATAGCTACCATTGACTCTGTTACAGGAAAACTTCGTAAGTCTCCAGACATAATTTCAAGAGGGTTTATATACCTAAAAGAGAATCAGGAACTACTTCACCAAGTAAGATTGATAATAAAGAAGACAATTGAAGATGGAAGTGTCGGGGTAAATGCTATGAATTTTGATTCAATAAAAACTCAATTGGGAGATAATATTTCTAAATTTCTTTTCCAAAAAACAGCAAAGAGACCCCTTGTGATACCAGTATTATTAAATATTTAAAAAAATAAGAGATCCACAAATTATATGACCAAAATAACTCGAATGTATATTCTCTCTTTCTTGTTTAGTATTCATATAGCACTTTCTGCTTATATAAATTCGACATTTTTACTCAAAATAATTTCTGTTAAATATGTTGGTATTCTTTATACAGTATCTTCACTTGTAACACTATTACTTCTTGCAAAAAGTGTAAACTTACTTAAACATTTTGGAAATCGTAGATTTATATTAATATCCCTTTTGGTTAATATGTTATCCTTGGTTGGAATGATAACATCAAAAAATGTTTACATCATAGGTGCATCATTTATAGCGTTAATAGCCACAAATACATTAGTTTATCTTTCTATAGATATCTTCATAGAGCATTTTGGTAATCCTGAAAGTATAGGTAAAACTCGTGGTATTTACCTAATGATAATCAATCTTGCGTGGATGCTCTGCCCTCTTGTAACATCATTCCTCATAACAAAGGAAGGTGGATATATCTCGATATATATTATTTCTTTTATCGCTACTATAATAATGACAATTGCATTGGTTTTTTCAGTAAAAACATTTGAGGATAAGATATATACAAAAACTCCATTTTTGCAAACATATAGATATCTAAAAGAAAATCGACATATGCTAGCAATAACAATGATTAATTTTATTTTACAGTTTTTTTATGCATTAATGGTCGTATATACCCCTATCTATTTATTTGAACATATTGGTTTTGGTTGGGCTCAAATAGGAATTATATTTACTATAATGCTTGCTCCGTTTGTAATATTTGGTTTACCTATTGGAATACTAATAGATAAGTATAATCTAAAAAAAAGGACATTGCTTTATATTGGTATAATTATTATGAGTGTTTCGACTTTTGTAATACCTTTTATAACTTCTATAAGTGTCATACTTTGGGCATTTGTACTATTTATGACTCGTACAGGGGCGGCAATTGTAGAAGCTACCTCGGAAATTTATTTCTTTACTCACATTAAAGAGGAAGATACTTACCTACTAAGTGTATTTCGAGATATGGTGCCTATGGCTTACATAATCGCTCCATTAGTAGGGACACTCATATTTATGTTCTTACCTTTTAAATTTCTATTTATTATATTAGGAATTATAGTTCTATCGGGATTATATTATATTCCCCATTTAAAACATAACCATTTACCAATACAAAGTCCTAAAGTAGAACTGATTTAAAATAATATGGAATACCCAATGCGAATAAATAAATACCTAGCAATGCATAATTTTGCAACTAGAAAAGGAGCAGATGAACTTATTAAAAAAGGTTATGTTTTTATTAATGGAAGAAAGGCAGTTTTGGGAGATCAAGTATACAGAGAAGGTGAAGTAGAGGTAAGTGATAAAGTCCCAAAGAAAAATTATGTATATTACGCATATAATAAAGCAGTAGATGTATCTACAAACCCAGATATAAATACAAAAGATATTTTACAAGTTACCAAGTTCCCTGAGACAGTCTTCCCTATCGGCAGACTCGATAAAGATTCACGTGGGCTTATACTGATGACAAACGATGGCAGAGTAACTGACAGACTGCTCGCTCCACAATATGTACACGAGAAAGAATACACAGTGAAAGTAGAACCAAACTTCTCAGATAAATTTATAGAACTTATGGCAAATGGTGTCCACTTTGATAAATTCATAAGCAAAAAGTGCAAAGTCTGGAAGACGACAAGCAAATCCAAAGATACTTTCAATATCATACTGACCGAGGGCAAGAAACGCCAAATAAGACGTATGTGTGAAGCTCTCCACCACACTGTGGTTAATCTTAAAAGAATTCGTGTAATGAACATAGAACTTGGAAGATTGAATGAAGGTGAATACAGAGTTATAAATGGAGAAGAACTAGATACATTGCTAAAATCTCTACAGCTTCGATAAACAAATTACCAATAAAAAACACCGCGAGCTTCGCTTGCGGTGCTTTTCTATCTAATTATTAATTCATAATTAATAATTATTTTGCTATGTATGGTAGTAATCCCATAAAACGCGAACGCTTGATAGCTATTGCTAGCTTGCGTTGGTTCTTGGACGTTACATCTGTACGACGGCGTGACTGCATACGAGCACTTGGAGTAAGGAATCTACGTAGTAGTTCTGTATCCTTGTAGTCAATATGTTTTATATTGTTTGATGAAAAGTAATCTTGTTTCATTTTTCTATGTTGTTAAATTTGTAATTTTTAGAAAGGTATATCTTCTACATTTATCTGTTCTTCCGGATATTCTATAGTATCTATTTCTTCCTTTTTAGCTGCAGGTGCCCCACTTGGTGCAGATGAAGATGGACTTCCTCCACCAGTATTCTTTGCTCCAAATTGAACTGTGTCTGCGATGATTTCAGTACGATATTTTTTTGTATTTGTAGCTGCATCATCCCAACTTCTTGTCTCCATTCTACCTTCTACGAGTATCTGACTTCCCTTTTTCATATAAGTGGCGACATTTTCAGCCGTCTTTCCCCATACTACTATATTGTGATAATCAGTTTTCTCTTGGCGAACACCGTTTGAATCTTTGTAAGTACGATTTGTTGCTATACTAAATGAACAAACTTTGTTCCCAGAAGCTATGGCTTTTAATTCTGGATCACGAGTTAAATTCCCTATGAGAATTGCTTTGTTTAGATACATATATATTTAATAGTTTAAATTATTAATATCTTAATTATACCACAAGGGCTTCGATTTCTTTATCTATAGTCTCTTCATTGATTGGTAGAGAATCTTCGGCCTTAGGACTTGAACGGCGCTTGTAGCCATCCTTGTTGCCATATGGGCGCTTACTAGACATAGTACTCTCACGAACAGTCTTTATCATAAGATAACGCACTAATTTCTCATTCTTATCTAATGCATCCTTGATAATTTTACCTGCATGGGTGCTACACTCAAACTTTACCCAACCAAAATAACCATAAGAAAACTTCTGCTTCTTATTTTGAATTGAACGAGACATCTCGTATGCAAGCTCTAACATCTTTGGATATTCATCAGAAATAAAGGTTGCCCCCATATCTGCCAAACTATCCTTAAAACTTGAAACTTCTCCTCCAAGATTTTCCTCTGGAATCGAAGGAACCATAATATACCCAACTTCGTATATAGAAGACTTTGTATCTGTATCCAGAGACGGATCTGCTACAACTTCTTTTATTTTTGCCATAAGCATAAACGATATTACTACTTTTATATAGTAAAAACGCTTTAATTATTACTTTTAATATTCCTTCGCCTACTGGCTCAGGACCTTCAGCCTCGCGACTTCCGGCATCCCATTATGGACCTGTGTGTACCGGTTATAAGACCGGGACAAATGAAATGTGTAGTTATACTAACAAAGATTAGGCTAAATGTCAAAAAGACGCTTTGCATTTAGAACTATCTGTTTTGCTACTTCCTCCTCATTTAAACACTTAATTTGAGCAATTTTAGCAACTATATCCTTAACATATACTGGTTCGTTTCGAAGCCCTCTATGGGGCACAGGCGCCACATAAGGACTATCCGTATCGGCAAGTATCATATCTATAGGAGTTTCTCTTATTACACTCTCATAGTCGCAAATTTCAGGTTTGGGCTTGTATGTTATAGGTCCTGCAAAAGATATATATATACCTATTTCTATAAACCTTTGCATATCTTCCACACTACCGGCAAAGAAATGGGAAACTCCCTTTGTCCCATAAATTTTGGAGTATTTTTTAATTAACTCATAAACATCAAAGTAAGCATTATTGATTTTATTATCTGGATTATTGCGAACATGGAGCATAAGAGGCAAACCCAGTTCATTTGCAAGTTCTATCTGTCCCATGAATGCAACTTTTTGATTAGCAATCGTGTCATCGTTCATATGATAATAATCAAGCCCACACTCACCAATACCTACTACCTTCCCCATTTTTGTCAATAATTTATATTTATCTTTATCAAAAATCTCTCCACGGGAAACGAATTCTTTGCCTTCTTCTCCAAGTTCTGCTTCATCGTGATACGATGCATCTGTATGTATTGGATGAAGTCCTATCGTCGCATATACTCCCTCATAATCATTCGTCATCTCTACTGCCTTCTTTGAAGTATCATACTGTGTACCAATATTTATAACCCAAGTATCATTGTCTAATGCACGAGAAATCACTTCATCTCGATCTGCATCGAATGCCTTAAAGTTCACGTGTGAATGTATATCTATATATTTAGGCATTACTCTTTCCTTAAAAATAATGGATTTTCTGGCTTTTTGTTTTGCTTGATTAATTCTTGTATTTTTTCTGAAGTCTCTGGAAGCAGAGGAATTAACATTTGGGAAATCTCGTAAAGCATTAGAACGTTTTCTTTAATTAATTCTTTACCTTTATCAGGATCAACTTTTATTACTTTGAATGGCTCGGTCTCTTGTATCCTCTTGTCGAGTTCCCCTATTTTCTGCCAGACGAATTCTGTTGCTTTTTGAATATCAAAATTATCTAAATGATCAAAATATTCTAGAGGCATTTCTATTCCCTCTAAATCATATTTTCCATCAAGATATTTTTCTGACAATGTCAAAACCCTAGAAGTGAGATTCCCTAATCCGTTTGCAAGACCTGAGTTATAAGCATCTTTGAATCGCTCTATAGTAAAAGGGCTATCTTCAAAGCTTCCTACTTCTCGAAGAAGAAAATATCGGAGCGCATCTGTTCCATACTCCTTCACTATATCTCTAGGGTCTACAGAATTACCTAGAGATTTTGACATTCTTATTCCACCACTACCTGTTATGAATCCATTCACAATTATCTGGTGAGAATTTGGCAAATCTGCTGCAGCAAGCATTGCTTGCCACATTGCAGCCTGAAATCGAGTATTGTCCTTTCCGCAATACTGGGTTGGTGTACCATGCACCCAATACTTCTCAAAATTTTCATTATTGTTCGGCCAGCCAAGTGTAGATATATAATTTACAAGTGCATCAAACCATACATACATCACTTGCTCACTATCTCCTGGAACTTCGATACCCCATGGCATCTTTTCCTTTAGACGTGATATAGAAAAGTCCTGCAGGCCACCCTTTACAAAATTCCTGACTTCGTTTAATCGAAAATCGGGTACAACAAAATCAAGATGTTCATCATAGAATTTCAAAAGCCTGTCTCCAAAAGAAGAATACTTAAAAAAGTAATTCTCTTCATTTATGAGTTTTAACTCCATGCCAGGATGAAATGGGCAGGCACCATCTACAAGCTCGCTGTCTGTCTTCTCGCTTTCGCAGCCTATACAATACTTTGCTTCATATTGCTTCTTGTAAATATAACCATTATCCTTTACTCTCTTCCAGAATTCTTGAACTGCCTTTATGTGGCTCTCGTCTGTGGTACGAATAAAGTGAATATTATCAAGTATACCAAATATTCGAAGTTGCTCTTTGAATGTTTCAAAGCCTTGATCCACAAAATCCTGCACATCTAAACCTTTTTCTATCGCTTTATCATAAATTTTTATTCCATGTTCATCGGTTCCAGTATTAAAATAAACATCAAAATCTAAATGCTTTTTATATCTTGCTATGGTATCTGCTCGGACAAATTCTAAAGCATGCCCCATATGAAGTGGTGCGTTTACATAAGGTAGAGTAGTAGTGAGATATAAAGTCTTGGACATAAATAATTAACTATCTTTTGCTAAAATCTTTTTCTGCTCAACATCATCTAAAAATTCAAACAGGCATACAGCAAAAGGAACAGCTAGAATAACTCCCCAGAAACCAGCTAATTCTAATCCAATAAGAATGGAAAGTATTATGACTAGAGGAGAAATACCTATAACCTTTTTAATTACTAAAGGATATATGAGATATGCCTCAAATTGATGCAGAATAAAATACAGAGCAATAGTTAGTACCGCCAATGTTGCGCCACCATCTAAAAATGAAAACATAACAGCAGGAACTACGGCTAGATAAATACCAAAAGGAATTATTTCAAAAAAACCGGTTATAATAGCCAAAACCAGAGAATACTTGACCCCCAAAATAGTAAGCCCTAAATATGTAAGTACACCTATTATTAAACCTATCATCATCTGCCCTTGCATCCAAAGACCTATTTTATGCTCTGTGCGCTGCCACAAATCTATAATGTATTCTTCGCTTTCATCGGGAATAATAACACGAAGAAAATTCTCAATCCCTTTTTCTTTAATAGATAAATAAAATGAAATAATAACTATGAGTACAAGATTTAATAAGCTTCCAAATACCTGACTGAATACATTAAATAAACCACCAGAAAGATTACTGGCTAGGTTCTGCGTGCTCGAGATAAGGTCACCTAATGTTCCATGAGAAGATATAGTGCTAACGACACCCTTTGCTCCTGAAATTGCAGCTGGTTGGAAGGTATTGAGCAAACTGCCATCAGGAATATACTGGCTTAAAGAGGAAACAAGTAGTGACATTTCATCTAAAAATACAGGAATAAAAACTGAAGCTAACCCAATCAAAATACTAAATGTTAATATATATATCAAGAAAACAGCAAAAACACGATTCTTTATATACTTCTTCATCCTCTTTACTGCAGATTCTATAAATGAAGCTATTACTATTGCAGTAAGTACAATAAAAATTATATTTACGAGCTTAATAGCCAAAAATACTAGGCCTGCTATGATCAAAATCCTGACCATTGTTCCAGTTGATATACTAACTTTTACGTTTTTTTGATTTTCACTCATATTTAATATCATATCACTCCAAAGTAAATTCCGCCAATTTGAAAATATTTCTAACTAGAATTTTAAAACATCGAGGAATGGAGTGTTTTCCTTATATGGCCCGATAATTGCAAGATTTAAATTTTTAGTTTTAAATATGATTTTTGCCATTTTTTGTATATCGAGAACTGTAACTTTTTTAATCTCTTTTATTTTCTCTTCCAGTGTTTTGATCTCTCTCTTCATAAGTTCCTGACTTCCATAATAATTTGCTATATCATCAGTTGCTTCGAGAGACATCTTTGTGTTCCCTATTATCAAAGCTTTTACTTTATCTAATTCCTTTTCTGTTACCTTTTCATTAATTAATAAATTACATTCCTTTATAATTTCCTTTAGAACTTCAACAACTCTTTCATTGTTTACACCTGCAGAAATTTGGAAAGATCCATGATCAAGTGATGGCTGATTGTACGCCCTGACATAATAAGCAACCCCCATCTCTTCACGTAGCTTACTGAAAAGTCGTGAACTCATACCGGCACCCAAAACACCCCCAAGCATAGCTACTGTCATATTCCTCTTATCAAAAATATCAAAACTCCTAACTCCAAATACAAAATGAGTCTGGTCAGTTTCTTTATAAGAAATTTTTATATTAGGCTCGTCTTGAGTATCTTTTGTTTTAGGCTTCTTCCCACTCTTATTCAAAGGAACATCTTTAAAATATTTATTTACTTCTTTGTAAACTTCTTCGCTCGTTACATTCCCTGCAACTATTACAACAGTATTATCTGCTACGTAATGTTTTTTCTTATATTCTACAAAATTATCACGAACCATTTTCTGTATGTTATCTTTGGTTCCTAATGTGCTTCTGCCTGCTGGCTGGTCACCATAGAGAACCTCGCCAAACAAGTCTTGTACGTGGGCTTGCGGCATATCCTCATACATATTAATCTCCTCAATAATTACTCCTTTTTCTTTTTCCATTTCAGCCAGAGGAAAAGTAGAATTTAAATATATGTCAGATACAATATCAAACATCTGATTGAAATTTTTGCTATCACCCTTTGCATAATACCCTGTATATTCTTCGCTCGTAAAAGCATTATACTGGCATCCAAGGGCATCAAGCTCGTGAGATATAATCTTTGGAGAATTTCTCTTCAGTGTCCCTTTAAAACACATATGTTCCAAAAAATGAGAAATGCCATTGATTTCTTTGGGCTCATAATCACTCCCTGTCCCTACTAATACTAATACTGTAACTGTCGGATTATCTTTCATTGGTACTGTAATCACCCGAAGTCCATTCTTATATGTTTTCTTTTTAGCTTTTTGCATAAGGCTATTTTAGCACATTTTAACAATATTAAAAATCTCCACTAGGTCATACCTAGTGGAGATTTTTAATTTAATTCATCCTCTCTTTTATATAATCTATTATGTCTACCTTCTTTATTCTTTCTTGGACTCCTGTATCACGATCACGTATTGTGACTGTATCATCTGTAAGAGTATCAAAGTCTACAACTATGCACCAAGGTGTACCTATCTCATCTTGCCTTCTGTAACGCTTTCCGATGTTTCCATTATCATCCCACATGACACGTCCAAATTCATCTTTTAATGTGCGATAAAGTATATGCGCATAATCGCGAAGTTCAGGCTTATTTTTCAATAGTGGGGAAACTGCACATACGACAGGAGCTACGGACGGCTTAAATGCTAAATATGGTCTCGTCTCGATACCTCCATTGTCTTCTGTATAAGCACTGAGCATAAGAGCCAATACAGTCCTATCTACTCCAAAGGTGGGCTCTATAACGTGAGGTACTATCTTGCTACTGGTTTCCTCGTCTTGATAAATAAGATTATGGCTCTTTAAGTCAAAATCCGTTCTATATGCAAGCCCGTAAAGTTCCTTCAATCCAAATGGAAAGTCAAACTCGAAATCAATAGTCCTCTTGGAGTAGTGGGCCAAATCTTCCTTCTCTACCTCGAGCTCATGAACCTTATTCATATCTATACCCATACCCTCCATCCACGCAAGCATTTCATCCTTCCAATATTCAAAATATTTTTCCCAATCTTCGTCTTTTATAAAATATTCAATCTCCATTTGTTCAAACTCCCTTACGCGAAAAATAAAATCCCTCGGAGTAATTTCATTCCTAAATGCTTTTCCAATTTGTGCCATACCAAAAGGTAGTTTTGGGTGAAAAGAATCTATTATGTTTTTGAAATTTACAAACATACCTTGCGCTGTCTCAGGACGAAGATACACGGTAGAAGAAGAATCTTCAACTGCACCAATTTGGGTCTTGAACATGCCATTAAATTTACGTGACAAACCTGTGTCACCACCACACTCATCACACTTACCTTTTTCTTTTAGGTGATCCTCGCGAAATCTCTTATGACATTTACCACATTCAACAAGCGCTTCGGTAAAAGTATCTACATGCCCTGATGCTTGCCATACAGCACTATTCATAAGAATAGCAGCGTCTACTCCATACATATCAACTCTTCCATCTACAAATTTCTTCCACCAAAGAGTTTTGATATTATTTTTTAATGCCACTCCTAGTGGCCCGTAATCAAATGTCCCTGCAAGTCCTCCATATATTTCAGAGCCAGGGTAAATAAAACCTCTCCTTTTACAAAGCGATGTAATCTTCTCCATTAATTTTTCATCTTTTTCCATATATTTGTATTTTAATTAGTAATTACTGTATAACACGTTCGAGGCCATTCTTAAAGTTTGGATCATTTGATAATAACGTATTTATAGACATATACCTACTATTAATTACTGTGCCCGAGAATACATCTGTGCCTACTAGATAGAGATCTTTCATGAGTTGAGGGGTGCTATCTACTTGTGATATCGAAGGAGTGAGAGCTATTGTAAATACTGCTTCACGATTATTTACGCCACCCGTATTAGCTTTTACAGATCCTATATCCCAAATAACTTCTCTAGTTACATCATTATAAGTTACATTTTCTCGAGATGATATACTGCCAACCCATTTTACATAAACAGGTAAAACTGACCGCGCCACAGCTCCCGATATTGCATTTGTAGAATTACGTAAAGTCCAAGTAACATTATATTTTGTTTCAACTTCTGCTTTTGGTGGAAATGCCCCTTCCTTATATGTTGCACTAGAAACAATTTGTAAATCTGACAAGAATTTAACTACTTTCTTTGAGAAGTTATTTA
The DNA here is from genome assembly GCA_903854645.1 of uncultured bacterium. Taxonomy (GTDB): domain Bacteria; phylum Patescibacteriota; class Minisyncoccia; order Phycocordibacterales; family UBA9973; genus UBA8515. The sequence continues at coordinate 12,783 of CAINWY010000125.1, forward strand.
TATCTGTATATGTAGAACCAAGCGACGGCTCTCTTCCCTTAATACTTACATCTATAGAAATTTGTGGATCAGCTATATTTGTTTTTAAATCCCTTGCCAATAGAGACTTCATGCTAAACGATACTACGCCTTTTACACCTGGCTCGATATTTGCTAAATCAGAACTTGAATTTTTGTCCCAAATTATTCGATTATTCAATGAATCAAAGAAGCCATCAGTAGGCTTAATCGACATTCTGTCCAAAACATTTCCACTTATATTTGCAATTATTTCTCCATCTGTAATTCTATTTGGTAAATTATTTGCCCAAGATATTCTTACGTTTATAGTATCACCCAGAACTGAAGTATTATCGACTAATATATTTGCTTCTATAAAAGGCTTGGTTATAAGAATGGAATGAAGAAGAGAATTATAAACTACATTTATAGTAGATTTATCAGAGAGTGTAGTTGTACCTGCATAGACATGGAAAACTTGCTGGTCTTTGTCCTCGCCAATAATCCTACCTTTTACAACAACAGAGATTGGATTAGTTAGAGTCAAATCTTTCAAACTCCACATTGCATTACCAAAAGACGGCTCGGGTATCGAACTTTCATATATAAAATTATTAGGATATGTTACTTGCATTACTGCATCTCCACTTGGCAATGAGGTATTGAGTGTTGCCTTCACGGTAAAAGATACTGGCTGGTCAGATGTAACAGTATCTGGTCCATCAATAGTTAATGATAGTGGGGCTGAACTTATATTTACACTATAATTCTTTGCTTTGGTAAAAATAGCATTCGATCCCTGTGGATGATAATCGAATGAAATTACAACACTTCGGTCTGATCTCTCATCTCCAAAAAGTACAACTTTGATATTCTTTGTAATGGTTTCTCCTGGTTTAATTGTACCTATATTTATGCGTGACAAGCGCACTACATCTGTCGGGTTGTCACTTGCTCCACTAGGATATGATACAAGAAGATTAGCAAGCTCAAGATTTGCCTTGTTATTATTTGTAACTTCTATTTGAAGAGGTAATTCTTCTCCTCCTTTAGTAAAGGCGTTACCTATAACTGTTATGTCAATCTTGTCACTCGAAACTGATGAATCAACATTGTAAAACATATATACAGCGTAACCTAGGGCCATAAAGAAAAATATAATTGATGCTATAAAAAACTTTTTAAAAATTGATGTCTTTGGTTTTTTCATTGAACTCAAGGAATTATTGATCTCTTCATTTCTCCATTCAGGCTCTACTTTATGATTTATCTGGTGTAAAACTCCATCGCTATGTCTGTGTGTAACTGTATCTATAGGGTCATATAAATGACGCTTAATATCTTCAATTTTGTTTTGGTGTTCATTTTCTGACATATTTATTATTATACTCCAATTTTTTAAAATTGTAATCAATTTATAAAAAATGCAGTCCAGCGAGATTTATCGAGTCGTGGACATAAAAATTTAAAGTTGACTCTCGTTTAATGCTTTATTTATATGTGACAATATAGAGCGTTTTTCAAGAAGTAATATCTCAGTATTCTCTATATTAATAGAACCATCTAGATAATTCTTTAACATATCGGATTCCCCTATATAGCCAAGTTGGTCCATAATTCGAAGAACTAGATGAATCTCAAGTGCTTCACGAGACGAATCTAAAATACTCTCACTGTCTAATAAATAAAGACTTTGTATAAAATCATCAAAAATTTTTTCATTTGATTGTTCCCCATCACAAAGCCGTTCGAGTAATTTACTCACACGAGCAATTATAAGAAGTGATGCCTTTGACGAACGAGCATAAGGGAAAGTTGTAATATTCCTGGAGGAAGTCACACGCCAAATATCCTTGCCACGAACTAGATCAATATTTGAATAGGACAAATCCTGAAGAGCAAAACGGAGCTTGGATTTATGTAATCTTATCCCCTGTACCATTGCTCGCACAAGCCCCATCTCACGCGTGTAAATCGTTAGCATCTTATTCGCCTCTCCTTTATTTACCGAACTTAATATAAATCCGTTTGTGTGATAGATGTGATGCATTTTATAAAAACTAATTACAAATTTTTTGTCATTTTTAATAAAGCTTCTAATGCTTGTGGTAATTCATACCAGCCTTCACCACCTCTTAGGTGACCACCATTTGGTATTGAAATTAAATTACAGTTTAATTTAGCAGAATAATATTCCGCATCGGAGAATGGAACGTTTGGGTCATTGTCTCCATGAATAATGGTAAAATTCTTGCATACATTTTTGATTAGTTTGAAATTAAATGGCATATCTATAAAGCTATTCACCTTTTCATAGCTTTCCTTTTCTATTTGAGTATATGGACCAGAAACTAGTAATGCTCCACCAATTTTAGTATTTTGGTCTAACCCTTCTAGATAATGTAAAATAGTAGGAACTCCTAGTGAATGACCAACTAGAAATATCTCTTCTGTAGGAATCGGGACTGCAACGTTTATAGTTTTAATCCACTCACTTTTTTCTGGCATATCTGGAGCTGGCATAGGCAAAGCACATGCATATATATCGTTTTTACTTAATTCACCCATAAGCCAAGGTGCCCATCCAGAGTTGGGCTTACCATTAAATCCATGTATTATAAATACTTTTTTCATACCTCTATTTTACCACATTTACAATAAATACAAGTTCAGATATTTTTACTTCCACTCCATTATTTTCTTTAATTTTAGTGCCGTTTGCTCCAACTGCTTTCAATAAATCAGTTTTAAATTTATTTAGTAAATCTTCACCTTCTTTACTGGTTGAAATTTCAAGATTTATTATATCATTTGGATTTAACCCCATCTTCTTTCTCATATCTTGGATAGCACGAACTAGCTCACGGTAATTCCCTTCTTGTTTTAATTCTTCTGTAATATTTGTATCTAGTTCTACCTTTTTTTCTTCCCCCTCCATTATTTTAATTTCTTTTACATTCAACTCATCTTTAACTATTTCTTCATATTCTTTTCTTAATTCGTAATTCGTAATTATTAATTCTTTTAGTGGTTGCCTTACTGGTATCCCTACTTTTTGTCTTGCTTGTAGGCCAAGAGTTACAATCTCTCGAACTTCTTTCATATCTGAAACAACTTTTTGGCTTGCCTCGTCGTAGCCTTGTGCGAAGACGGGCCAATCAACCAAGTGTATACTTTCTAAATCCTTATCATTCTTTAATTTCTGCCAGATGTCTTCAGACGCAAATGGCGCAAATGGAGCCATTATTTTTACCAATGTTTTTAACACATAGTATAAAGTTGCCTTAGCTTCTATATCTCCATCCTTCAGTCTTTCACGAGACCTACGAACATACCAAGTAGAAAGATCGTCCATAAAGTCACGCATCCCGCGGACTGGCTCTAAAAGCTTATATACCTCTAGGCTATTTGTAGTAAGCAGAGTAAGTTGATGCAATCTTGCCAATATCCATAAATCTAAAACATTTTTACTTTCTATTTTAGATTCATCAGTTTCCAAGCTTTTATCTCTATACAATTCGTAGAAAGCCAAAACATTATAAAGTAAATTGAAAACTTTATTATGAAGCTCACCCACTGTCTTCTCGTCAAAGTTCTTTGGTTCTCCTGGTTGATTCACTCCATACATCCAAAGTCTCAAAGTATCTACTCCATACTTTTCAATCATACTTATAGGATCGACAACATTACCTACTGACTTACTCATCTTCTTTCCATTTGCATCTAGAAGAAGCCCAAGACAAATAACATTCTTGTAAGCTTTGCCTTTACCCATTAGTACTCCAACTGCGTGCAAAGTATAGAACCATCCACGAGTCTGATCCATCGCTTCACTTATAAAATCTGCGGGATACCCACCTCCCTTTTCTATCAAATCCTTATTTTCAAAAGGATAATGACTCTGCGAGAAAGGCATTGTACCTGAATCAAGCCATACATCCATAACTTCCTTCTCTCTTTTCAATTTTCCACCGCACTCACAAACCAAATCTATCTCATCTATAAAAGGCTTGTGTAAATCTAGCTCAAAATTCTTGTTGTGTGGAAGCCTGCTAAAATTAACTTCTCTTATTTCAGCATTCTTTAAATATGAGGGAAAATGCAAATCTGTAGGTAGCGTTTCAAAACTAAAACCTTGTACAACATGATACAGTGCACTACTCTCGCCTGCATGCCCAACAAAAAGAATATTTTTGCCACTATATTTATTATCTGTATCATAGATCATTTTACCAACACGGTATACAACCTGTGCGTAACTCTCTCCGTTAGGCAGAACCTCAAATGGATGATTCAGATAATCTTTACAATAATATTCTTCAAATGCATCTCTCGACTTTCCTTGAAAATCTGAGCTTACATCCCATTCCTTTTCTAGATCAGTGTATATGACATTCTCTAAAGGAAATCCCATATGTTCACAAATAATTCTTGTTGTCTCTCTAGTTCTTACGAGTGGTGATGCAATTATAATATCTATTTTCTCTTTAAAATGCTTTATGCTCTCTTTTACTTGCTCTATACCTTTTTCTGTCAGTTTACAATTAATTGAATCCTCCTCATTTAGTATTACCTCGCTCGTATTACAGACAGCTTCTCCGTGTCTTATTACCCAGTATTTATTTTCAGATTTTTTTGTTCTTTTTTTCAAATCTTCTATACTCCCTACCACTTCTCTCTTCTCGCAAAGATCGCAAGTCCAAACTGGTAATGGAGTACCCCAGTAACGCTCACGAGATATGGCCCAATCCTTTATCTCTTTTAGCCACTCTCCAAAACGCCCTTCCTTGATATATGAAGGCTCCCAATTTATACTTTTGTTCTCTTCTATCAACTCTTTCTTAATTTTTGGATCTGACATTTTTATATACCAAGAATCACGCGCATAGTAAATCAATGCTGTCTTACAACGCCAGCAATGTGGATATGAGTGCTCGTACTTTTCCTTTTTAAATAGAAGTCCTCTATGCGCCAAATCTTTAATAATATCTACAGCGACATCTTCGTCGCGGACATTTCTACCTTCCAAGAATTCTGTACCTGTTAGAAACTTTCCATCTAGCCCCACCATATGATGCTTCGGCAAACCTATCTCATTACCCAAATTAAAGTCATCAACTCCATACATGACAGCCGTATGTACAACACCTGTACCATCCTCTGTTGTAACAAAAGTGGCAGAATATACTTTAAATGCTTTTTCTAGTTTTGGTTTTTCAATTACTGAAATAGTACTTGATAGATAAGGGTACAATGGCTCATATTCTAAACCAACCAATTCTTTTCCTTTCATCTCTTCTACTATTTCATATGCACCTTCTATTATAGAGAGACGTGCTTTAGCGAGAATATAAAAAGCTCCATCTGCATTCATTTTTATTTTTACGTAAATAATTTTCTCTCCTACTGCAAGAGCAACATTCCCGGGAAGTGTCCAAGGTGTTGTAGTCCATGCCAATATATAAGTATTCTCCTGCCCTTTTATTCTAAACTTTGCAGTTACAGATAAATCCTTCACATCTACATAACCTTGTGCAAGCTCGTGTGAGGATAGAGTCGTACCACAACGTGGACACCAAGGAACAACTTTATAATCTTTATAAAGTAATTTTTTATCATTTACAGTTTTTATAACATTCCAAACAGATTCAATATAATGATTGTGATATGTAACATATGCATTCTTTTGGTCTACCCAATACCCTATACGTTCTGTAAATTTCTCCCAGAGATCTGTATATTCCCAAACACTCTCTTTACATTCCTTATTGAACTTTTCGATTCCATATTCTTCGATAGCCTTCTTAGAAGTTAATCCCAACTTCTTCTCCACTTGGAGCTCCACAGGTAGCCCGTGTGTATCCCATCCACCCTTGCGAGCTACGTGATATCCTTTCATTGTTTTATATCGTGGAATAACATCTTTGAAAGCACGCGCCTCTAGGTGGTGAATGCCAGGCTTACCATTGGCAGTAGGAGGTCCTTCATAGAAAACATATTCCCCTTTTGGTGAATCCTTCTCCAGACTCTTATCAAAAATCTTATTCTCTTTCCAGAATTTTAAAACTTCCTCCTCTCTTAATGCACTTTGTGATTTTTGATTTTTTTCTTCCATATATTTTCTATTAAAATTAATAATTAAAAAAACTCGTCCTTATACAACAATTATAATAATTGCTATACAAGGACGAGCTTCTAATGAAACACGTGGTACCACCTCGTTTACTTCTCGTTTATAGGGTTCTACTTACCAATTAAGGCTTTCTTCCCAACACTCAGGAGTGATAACTCCTTCTTCGTATAAACTTAATAATAACACTAAAACCAAAATTTGCAACGCTACATTCTCTCTGGGATTTCTATACCGAGGAGCCAGAGACCATTCTTCATTGTTTGATAAAATGCTTTTATAAGATTCAAATGATATAGGGCATTTTTGTTCTCTTCTTTTAATATTTGAGTATTGCCGTAGAAAGTATTAAAACTACTTGCAAGCTCTGTGAGGTATGTAGCTATATGATGAGGCTCTAATTTCTCATATGCATGCTCTACTACTTCAGGGAATTGATAAATATACTTTTCCAGTTCTGTAACTTCTTCTGGTATATCCTTTTTGTCGTCAGTATTAAAGTCTTTTGCTTTATTCAAAATTGAATTGGCACGGACAGAAGTATACTGCAAATAGGGACCTGAATCCCCTTCGAAAGACACAGACTTCAAAGGATCATATATAATGTCACTTCCTAAAGAAGACTTGAGTATAGAGTATTTGAGAGCAGAAACCCCAACAACTTCAGAAATTTTATTTTTCTCTTCATCTCCCATTTCTCTTTCCTTCATTTTCTCTAGGACCATATCCATAGAATCATGAAGTAGCGACTCACCTGTTATCACATTCCCTTTTCTTGAAGACATCTTCCCAGAGGCAAAACGCATCATACCGTGAGTGATATGGTTCATTCTACTCTCATAGTCTCCATGTATAAGTGAAATAGCCTTTTGGACCACCTTCATATATTCTGCTTGCTCAGTAGCTGTGACTACTATAGATAAGTCCGGATTCTCTTTCTCAAACTTTGTCACAGTTAAACCTATCTCTTTTGTTTCGTAAGTCGGAAGTCCCTGAGAATTTATAAACACTCTAGTATGGAGCTTCTTGTCGTATTCTCCTCCGTGGAAAACTATTGCTCCATCTGATTCAGTAAAAACTTTTCCTACATTTTCTCTAACTATTTTTTCTCCTATTGGAGCCATAATACTTTCAAAAAAATAACATCCATCACTAAACTTTGTACCTAGAAGTTTATATATTTCTTCAAAGGCCTCCAGTGTAATAGCTCTACCCCAATCATAAATTTTGTTTACCTCTCCATCTGTTTTATCATAAACTTTTTTATTTATGACTTCTATTTCTTTTTTTATATTCTCGTCTGTGTCATAAAGATTACTACCTTCTGTATAACATTTGCCTATGTAATGGGCTTTCTCTCCTATAGACATACCATCACTTGGTAACCCCATTTTCATAATGCCATATATAGCCTTTGCTACATGAGGGCCTACATCACCTTGGTAATTCGCACGTACTGTTTTTGCTCCCGAGAATTCAACAATCCTAGAAATTGACTCTCCAATAGCGTTTGTCATGAGATGCCCTATATGGAAAGGCTTGAATGGATTCGGGTCTGTATACTCCACCATAATCTTCTTACCTGACAGTATTTGATTCTTCCCCCAGTTTTCTTTCTTGTTTAAAACTTCACCCACACTCTCAGTAAAAAATTCTCTAGATAAATAGAAATTTATAAATCCAGGACCAGCGGTCTCTACTTTTGAAATTTCATTTATTAAATTCTTCTCTAATTCTAGCTTTATTTTCTCTGCTAATTCTTTTGGATTAGTTTTTAAACTCTTAGCACAAACCATCGCTACATTTGTAGAATAGTCTCCATTCTTAAAATCATCTGGGTGTTCAATAGAAAAATTACTCTCATCTATACTGAGATTTTTTAATGCTTCCTGTATTATTTTTTGTATTTTTTCCATCATTTGTAATTAGTAATTAATAATTAGTAATTGGTAATTATTTCCTCCCAGTACTTCCAAAAGATCCCTCTCCACGAGCTGACTCACTTAATGTATCAGTTTCCTCCAATTCTGCAATGACCACAGGAACAACTACAATTTGGGCCACCTTGTCTCCCTCTTCTACAGTATAAGGCTTATCGGAGAGATTCACCAGATGAGTATTATATTCGCCTCTATACCCTGCATCAAATACTCCACCCATTGTATGAAGTCCAGACTTTGAGATACCACTTTTGTCTACCACCATAGCGGTGTAACCTATAGGAAATTCCATAGCAAATCCATGCCAGAAAAAGTGATGATCTCCCGGCTCTAATATAAAAGTCTCCATAGCATATACATCCATACCTACATCCCCTGGGTGATGATACTTTGGCAAAGTTGCATTATCTTTTAATTTCTTGATTTTAATTTTCATAATTATTGCATTGCATCCTTGCCCTCTTTTATATGGATGAGTGCAAAAACAAGATAATTTGTAATATCAAACAACGAATCTAATATTTTGGGATTTAGTTTCTGTGCTTTTTTAGAATCCTTTTTAATCATTTTCTCCATCTCTATTATCCTATAAGTTTTTACAAGAGCTTCGTCTATAATAGAAGAAACCCTCATCTTTCTCCATGATTCTCCATAGTCATGATTTTTCTTCTCTAGGATATCCTTAATCTCTTTTACTATTTTATTTATTTTGATTAGATTAATTTCTCTAACATTCTTTTTCTCTTCTAATCTCCAAATTCTAAATAAAACATAATTTATCGTATGGAGTAATGTCTCTTCTATGCTTTCATTTACCTTTGCATTACCTTTTTCTTGAATGGATCGAATTCTTGAGAGTTTGGTCAATATTCTATCTGTGATTGAGCTAGGTCTATATTTGCACACACTAGATCCATATTCTTTCTTTTTTGAATCTATAACATCAAGGCAATTTTCTGTTATTTCATCAAAATATAGAACTGTTGGTTTAATCTCTGTTATTTTATTCTTTATCATAAAAGTTTTTTCCTGTTTTGTGTGAATCTATTAAAATTCCTGTTGGTAAGAATATAGGCTTGGGTAAATTATCTAGTTCATACCAATTCCAATCTCCTATCCTCTCATCTATTTTAGTTCTAACTTCACCACTATCATAATCTGCAGTAAAACACACTAGCAAATCATGACGATATGAATACCTATCAATATTTGCTACACACTGAAATTTAATATTCTTAATTTTTATTCCTGACTCTTCTTCTGTCTCTCTTTGCACTGCCCCTGTAAGACTTTCCATATAATCAACTCTTCCTCCGGGAAAAGAATACTCCCCTGGTGCATGCTTGCCTAATCTTTTTCCTAGAAGTACCTTCCCATCCTTAAATATCATAACTCCTACGCATGGTTGTATATCTTTCCTTAAGTCCGTCATATTTATTTACTTCGTAATATTTTATCCATTCTTAATGCTAATTTTACCATATCACCTTCTTTCTTTCCGCGTGTTGTTTCTGCACAAGTACCAAGTCTGATTCCTGATGGATCCATAGGAGAGCGAGTATCCCCCGGTATAGTATTCATATTCACAATGATCCCTTGCTTCTCGAGCTTTATACTTGCATCCTTGCCTGGTATCCCAGAACCCTCCATCCACGTATCTATGAGGATGAGGTGCGAATCTGTCCCACCGGAGATAATATGCCAGCCCTTCTTTTGTAATTCTTTGGCGAGAGCTTTCGCATTCTTTACAACTTGCTTTGCATACTTTTTGAATTCGGGTTTTGATGCTTCAAGGAAGCTAACTGCGGCAGCAGCAATAGTATTCTCGTGAGGACCACCGAAAAGTCCTGGTATTATCATCTTGTCTAATTTCTTATCAAATTCTCTTGCATCCTTCTTCACAAATAATATTGCATGACGTGGACCACGGAGAGACTTGTGAGTGGTAGTCATGACTGAGTCTGCATATGGGAAAGGTGTTGGGTAAGCGCCCCCTGCGACGAGTCCTGCAAAGTGCGACATGTCTACGTGAAGTATTGCCCCACACGCATCAGCAATCTCTCTAAACTTTTTAAAATCTACAACTCTAGGATATGCAGTAAACCCACAAACTATAATGTTTGGCTTTTCAGTAATTGCTAATTGTTTCAATACTTCATAGTCTATCATCTCTGTTTTCTTATCAAGTTCAAATTGTACGGGCTTCCAAAGCTTGCCTGTCATAGAACCAGGGTATCCATGAGTGAGGTGTCCACCAGCTGAGAGCTTCATTCCCATTATCTTTCCACCAATTGGAACGAGAGCAGAATAAAGGGCAAAGTTTGCAGGACTTCCGGATAGGGGTTGGACATTTACATGCCATTCTGTGGGTTTCAATTTAAAAAGTTTAAGTGCACGAGTTATTGCCAAGTTCTCTACTTTGTCTACAACATCATTACCGCCATAGTATCTGCGCCCTGGATAACCTTCTGCATATTTGTTTGTGAGTTTGGAACCAAGAGCTTTCAGTACATCATCGGAGACAATGTTCTCTGAGGCTATTAAATTCACAACACTTTTTTGTCTCTTCTCTTCTTCTTTTATGAGTTTCTCTACTTGTTTATCTTTCATAAAATGGTGATAAATTAGATTGTTAATAGGCTAATTTTAGCATATTTATGTATTATCGTAAAAGTTTGTTAAAAATAGACGAGATAGTATAATAAACAAATGAAAGCATATTTAGATATTGTAAAAAAGGTAATAGATAACGGCGTAAAAGTTGATACTAGGACTGGTATTAAAGCTTACACTATAGCAGGAGCTATATTCGAGCACGATATGTCAAAAGGGTTTCCATTGCTTACTACTAAAAAAGTACCCTTTCGTTTAATATCTAGCGAGTTGGAGTTTTTTATAAAAGGAATAACAGACAAGAAATGGATGCAGGATAATAATAATCATATATGGGATGAATGGGCAAAACCGCAGCTTGCTCCTTATGGTCATGACGAAGAATCCAAAAAGAAAATGCTCGAGGAGCGTGACCTAGGTCCTATTTATGGATTCCAATGGAGACACTTTAACGCACCATATGAAAAATATGATACTGACTATAGTGGTAAAGGGATTGATCAATTGAAAAATATAGTGGAAACATTAAAATCAAATCCTCGTGATAGAAGAATGATAGTGAACTCTTGGAACCCTATCCAATTTAGTGAGATGGCTCTTCCTCCCTGTCACTATTCATACCAAGTTACAGTGATAGATGGTAAATTAAATTTACTTTGGAACCAGAGATCAGTTGATACAATGCTCGGGCTTCCATTCAATATTGCAAGCTATGCATTACTTCTCCATCTTCTTGCAAAAGAAGCGGGCTTAAAAGAAGGTAAACTTGTAGGATTCCTTGCTGACGTACATATATATGAAAATCATATGGATGGAGCCAATGAACAACTAACTCGTGATGTAGATAAATTTCCTCTACCAACTATAGAAACAGAGAATTGGAAATCTATTTTTGATTGGAAATATCAAGATTCAAAAATATTAAATTATCAGAGCTATGAGAAAATACCTTTCGCAATAGCAATTTAAAAATAGAGCTACAAAAAAAATTATGATACTTTCAATAATATCAGCAATAGGAAAAAATAACGAAATAGGAATGAAGAATGAGCTTCTATGGAATCTACCGATAGATATGAAGCATTTCAGGAAAACTACTTCTGGGCACCCAGTTATTATGGGTCAAAAAACTTTTGAATCTCTTGGCACAACGAATGGTGTTTTGGGTCGTCCACTTCCAAATAGAAGAAACATAGTTCTCACTCTAGATAAAGAATTCAAAAGAGGAGATTGTGAGGTAGTCTACTCAATAGAAGAATTAGAAGGAAGATTAAAAGATACTATGGAAGATGACGAGGAAGCTTTCATTATCGGAGGTGGACAGATATACAAGCTATTTATAGACAAAGCAGATAGACTTTACATAACCCACGTCGACAGAGAGTTTCCAGATGCAGATACATTCTTCCCTGTTATAGACCCTACTGTATGGAAAGTTGCAAGTGAAGATAAGCATGCAAAAGATGAAGAAAATATATATGATACAAGCTTTGTAATATACGAAAAGAAATAAATTAAAAATCCCCTTATGGGGATTTTTAATTTATTTTTGCAATAATTCTTCTACAATATTATCTATCTGTTTATACAAATCTTCCTTTGTCCCATTATTATCAATTGAGTATTTTGCCTCTTTCATAACAACCGGTATTAAACTATCGGCTTCTGACTCGTGATCATTTATGAATTCCTCAAATGTCTTCTTGTCATCCCCCTCATTCTCATTCCTTATTACAGATCTATCATATCTAACCCTCGGGTCTGCATCAATTTTAATTAGAAAGAAATTTGGTAATTTATTTAAATGCTCTATATCTGTGGGCCTCCTTACCCCATCTATAACAACAATGTCTGCATTTAGTTTTGAGGCATCCACTGCAATAGCTTTTGCCAGTAGGTCCTCACCAAAATTAGATCTTAACACGGTCGATATTTTTTGTAGATTTTCACGACTTACTGGAATTGCAGCTCTATTTAAAACTTCACGTAAAATAGTAGAAAACCTACAATCTTGTGCGTTGTATTTACTAACTAAATATTTTTTTGTTTCTTCTTTACCACTTGCTAATGTCCCCACTAAACCAAATATAATTTTATTCATACTATTTGTCATTATTAATATTATATTGCCTCATTCCGATCTTTGCTAGTTTCAACATTTTCCTCGATGCCATAAATGCAGGAACATCAGCATATTTATCACTTTCATAGATAACTTCATTAATGCCATTCTGAATTATAGTTTTAGCACATTCATTACAAGGGAAAAGTGTGCAGTAAATTTTGCATCCTTCTGTAGAATTATTTGCATTATAAACAGCATTCTCTTCGGCATGACAAACGTAAGCATACTTTGTATTCATAAAGTCACCTTCTCTTTCCCATGGCAGCTCCTCACTTTTAATTCCTCTTGGCCAACCATTATACCCTACTCCAACTAGTATATTCTTTTCATTCACAACTACAGCTCCTGCTTGAGTGGAGGGATCTTGGGATCTATCTGCTATGACATGTGCGATTTGCATAAAACATTCATCCCATGAAATACGCTTGCGAACGACTGTCTTTGTTTTTAAACCTTTTTTATTCATACTTTATATCAAATTATCTAATAATAAAAAAACCAAATATCATAGCTATAAAATTTAAAATAGTATGGGAGATAGATATTAGAATAAGATTTGGATACTTGTAATAAATCCAGGCGAAACCAATACCTGCAACAAATGTAAACGGTAATGTAAACAGTGCATTTAAATATATAATATGCATGATAGAAAAAATACCAGCATTAAGCAATATGATAAACCATTTATTAAAAAAAACTCTTCTTAGCATGTTCATCAATACTCCTCGAAAAACTATCTCTTGAAGAACAGAAAGGGGTATAAATAAAAGTAAAAATCTTAGATTGGTCCACCAGCTAAGCATAGGCTTGCCGATATTAAACTCTTCCACAATAAAAAGAAGTGTCACACATATAATCGTAAAAATTAGATACGGTATAAAATATTCAGTCCACTTTCCTCTTATACCAAAATCTATTTTGTTCCATTTTTCGTAGCGAGCAATCCCATAAATTAAAATTGTTATAATTAACAATGTTAAAACACGCCCATTGCTAGGAATAACCTTATAATAAAGAAGCATGATTGGAATTAAGAATAGATATAATATCTGGATCCAAACTAATTCTTTATTTCTTTTTATTACATCCATGTAGTCTATTATACCAAAGTTATAGCTTATATTAAAACCCCCTTAATAAAGGGGGTTTTAATTGGGTTTAATTAATTTATCTTCACTCCTGCTATTGGTAAGGTGGGTCTTATTTGAATAGATGAAGCTGTGACACTTCCATCAGGATTAGCTGTTCCTGATACCATAACTTGTTTACCAGCTACTACATCTGTACCTGTTCCATCAACAGTCTTCTCAACCTTGGAAGAGGGTGATATTAATACGATTTTGGATCCTCCATCACGAAGTTTGACTGTCATACTAGTGGCATCTTTTGAAAGAACTTCCCCAGACACAACTCCCCCACCTAATCCTCCACCATTCCTCATTCCTTGTAGGTTTCTTCCTCCAACATTTTGTTGATTCATACCACCTTGGCCAAATTGGCTTGAACGATTTGTATTAGTATTGGCTACTTTACTATTCATATAAATCATTCCGCCTCTAAAACTTAATAGTGCTATAGCTAAACAAACAACTACACTCACAATTATTTTTCTATTTTTTTGCATATTTTAATTCTAAATTTTTAATTATTAATTACTCTACTCATATCGAAGTGCTTCAATCGGATTTAATTTTGAAGCACGCTGTGCTGGATAATATCCAAACACTATTCCAATAAAAGCAGAAACTCCAAATGCTAATAATACTGACGATACTGATACCTGTGCTTCTAGAATTCCTAGCTTCGTTATACCGAACGAAACACCCCACCCTAGCATCACTCCTATGACTCCTCCTATAAATGTAAGCATGACTGCCTCTACTAAAAATTGTATGTTTACATCTCTTCTCTTTGCACCAATTGCTTTCCTTAATCCTATTTCTCTAGTTCTCTCCGTTACTGAAGTCAGCATCATATTCATAATTCCTATACCACCAACAAGAAGTGATATACCAGCAATAGCTGATAGGAGCATTGTAAAGGTTCCAGTTATAGATGATGCGGTAGCAATAATATCAGCCTGGTTCATAGTGGAGAAATCCGCAGATGCAGCTTCCAATATATGATGCTGCGCAAGTAACGTTGTCGTTACGTCGTTCTGTACCTGTGTTGTTATATCAGACCCAGTAGCTGCTACACTTATAGAACTTACGTATTGATCTCCGGAGAAATATCTCTGTGCCGTAGTAAGTGGAATATAAATCATATCATCTGGATTCTGAAATCCAGTTCCACCCTTGGCCACTGTAACTCCAATTATTTTAAATTGATTACCTTTAATTTTAATTGTTTGACCCATCGCGTCAGAGGCAAGAGCATTAGCCCCAAAAAGATCTGTTACTACCGTCGGACCAACAACTGCTACTTTAGCACCTCCAGCATTATTTTGATCAGTTATAAAACTACCCTGATCTATAGCTAAATTACGAACAGTAGGATAATCCGATGTTACCCCATCAACTGTTGTATTAGTATTAGTACCTTTTGCAGTTACCTGCATTCTGCTTGAAACCTCAGCAGTTACAGCTTTGACTCCACTAATATTTTTTAAGGACGCAACATCACTTAGTGTTAAAGTTTTTGCTGTCCCTCGCCCTTGATTGACTTGCTGACCTACACCACGAGGTGCACCTGGGGATACGATAATTAAATTAGATCCTATAGATTGTATAGAAGCTGAGATAGAATTTTGTGCTCCTGTACCGATAGCTGTCATCGCTATAACCGAAGCGATACCAATAATAATTCCAAGCATTGTAAGCCCGGAACGAATCTTATTACTAGAGAGCGCCATAAATGTTTCTTCTAAAATATCTTTTGTTTTCATAAATTTATTATTTTCTTATTATGTAAACTATCATCACTGAGAATAAGTCCATCTCTAATGGTGATAATACGATCAGCATGTAGTGCAACATCATGCTCGTGAGTGATAAGAACAATTGTGCGACCCTGTTCTTTGTTTAATCTTTGAAAAGTACCCAGTACTATCTCTCCAGTTTTTGTATCCAGATTACCAGTTGGCTCATCAGCGAGAATAAGAGTTGGATTATTTACAAGCGCACGAGCTATAGCTACGCGCTGTATCTGTCCTCCTGAAAGCTGATTTGATAAATGCGTAAAATGCGTTTCTTCTAGACCACTATCTAGAAGTGCCTTCCTCGCTCTTTCTGTTCTATCTTTTACAGAAACTCCTTCATATATGAGAGGTAAAATTACATTGCGTAAAACTGTAGTTCTAGGAAGTAGATTAAAAGATTGAAATACGAAACCTATCTTATCTTTTCGAATATCTGCGAGCTCGTCATCACTCAAAGTAGATACATCTTTACCGTCTAGAAAATAAGTCCCTCCTGTCGGACTGTCCAGCGCACCTAGTATATGCATCAATGTTGACTTACCAGATCCCGATGGGCCCATAATCGCAACGAATTCTCCATCATTGATTTTAAAGCTAACTCCTTTCAATGCTTCAAATGGTTCACCTTCTGTTAGATAAGCTTTTTTAATATTTTTTATTTCAATCATATATTAGTGTCCTGCTACTGCTCGCATTGCATTACTGCCACCCGCTTGAGTTCTATTTCCACCAACAGCACTTAAAATACTTGGTGCGGTAGTTGCTTTTGCTGCTGTAGCTGTTATTGTTTTAGTAACTATTATATCTCCAATTTTTAATCCAGAAGTTATCTCTGTGTTTATATCATCTGCTAAACCGATTTCAATCGTAGTCTGATTTGGTAATGTTGGAGAGATAGATCCTTGTACTCCAGTTGCAACAGCAGGAAGATCCGCATTAAATGTCTCCACATAGCTTAATCCATTTTTTGTTTTAATAGCACTATTTGGAACCACTACGACGTCCTGTGCCGTATCTGTAATAACAGTCGCCGAAACACTCATCCCTGGCTTTACACGTGCATCATCCACATCCAGACTAATTGTTACATTATAAGTAACAACACCAGAAGAAACAGTTCCTACCGTATCAATGCCATCTACGGAACCAGTAATAGTTAATCCTTCAATCGCATCAAATGCTAAAGTGGCCTTTTGCCCTAATTTAATTTTTGCTATATCAACTTCATTGAGTGCTATTTTAACTATCTTTTGTTTCGCTATTAATGTACCTATACTTCCACTAGCAGTTTGACCAACTTTTGCAGTTAATGTAGCGATAATTCCATCAATAGGAGCACGAACAAAACAATCATTTAATGCATTTTGCTTTGTTTCAACATTTAATATTGCCTGACGTATATCTAGTTCATCTGCTGGAGAAATAGCTTCCTTTAATGATTGAATGGATTCTCCTTTTGTATTTATACTTGAAAGAATACTATTCACATAACCATTTGAAGTATTCGCCCAAGACGCTAGATTTGCTTGATTGGTTGATACTTGACTTGAACTACTTTGGGCAAGATAGTTATTTAAATAATCAAAGCTCGCTTGTTCTAGCTTTACAGAGTTTGAAACAATTTTTGCAGTATCAAGAGATTGAATCAATAGCTCGTCTAAGCTTTCATTTGATGAAGAACGAGATAGGCTTTTGTAAAATGCTACATTTGTATCATAACTTTTCTTTGCATCCCAATACGCTTTTTCAGATAAATCAAATTTAGTTCTACCTGCATCACCTAACTGAGACTTATTTTGTGAACCTAAATATCCATTATTCAAACTTTCCAAGCCATTTATAATATTATTCGTATCGATATAAAATGATGACATATTATTCCAGGAATCATCATAGTTCTTTTTTAGAGAATTTTCTTTCTGAAGTACCGTCAATGTATTTGGTTTCTTTAATTTATCAAGTGATAGTTGTGCAGTCTCAAGTGCAATCTTTGCATCAGCAGAATCTATGCTAGCTATTATTGAGCCCTTACCTATATATTGTCCAACTTTTACAGGAACAGAAACTATATCACCTGTTGTTTTGGCATTTATCGTTATCGTATCGCTAGACTCTATCTGTCCACTACCGGAAACTGAAACTATGACACTACCATTAGCGACCGTACTTGTTATATATCTAGTCTCAGTGCTAGTTTTACCTTTTAAAAAATAATATGAAACACCAACGATAACAAGTAATATGAGAATACTCCAGATTATATTGTTTGAAATAAATGATTTGATTTTTTGTATAAAAGTTTGATTATTCATATTTATATTGTTTCGTTATTAATTGTTCTCATATTTATTTTTTTCATATCATCTGGGTTTGGCATTATTCTTATCAGCTTAGCTTCTATTTGACCTTGTCCATTTGGATTACCTATGACTATAATAAACTGATCAACTTTCAGGCCTTCCTTATTTACAGCATCCCTTCTCTCTAATATGTTTGTATCATCTTTTACAATTATGATTTTCTCTGTTTTATCTTTATCTAATACTACAATATTCGGAAGTTCTACTTTTATAATCCTACCTATGGCACCATGAGCATTTGGTAGATAACCAAGATCATTTTTTATAAAATTTTGTGACGATCTCATAGGACCGAAATTTCTTTCATAGTTATTACCCCAATTACGGCTATATGACGCTCTGTTGTATCCTGCCATCATTCCAAATTGAAAAACAAAAAATAATATAAATACTGATCCCAATATGTATAATATTTTTCTAAAATTCTTTGATTCTACAAACATATTTACTTTTTCTTTTATTTCATTTATTTTCATATGATTATGACTTTTCTTTACAAAACCTTCGTGTAAAAAGTTTAACTAACTAATAATTTATATCTGAATTGATGGATAACTTTTCGGAATGATACAAGGGTCGAAACCAAAAGAAATAACAGTGCGCCAAAACTTGCGACAGGTAGTGAGTCTGCAAGAGAAAGTAAATATTCTTTCCAATAATTCAAAAATAAACCATCTCCTCCAAAAGCTATTGAAACGTATTGATAGAATCCGAATGATGACAACTCTTTTGCAAAAGATAGTGACATAAACACAAAACCACCTAAAGATAAAATCCCTGTTATACCATAAACAAGAGATTGTATCTTTATGTATTTTTCTTGCTTCGCTTGGATTGCACGCCAAATACTTTCCGAAAGTCCTGTTTCAGAGATTTTCTTCGCATTCTTTAATGCTTTTGATAGATTTTTATCCATACACTTATATATACGAGACTACATAAGTCTTTGGTGCAAAGCCTTCAGAGCCCTATGATGGTAGCTTTTCACTGTATTCATAGGCTTGCCCAGTACTACACCTATTTCCTTGAAGCTCATATCTTCTTGATAATGAAGAGTGAGCACCAATCTATATTCCCCTTTTAATTCATTTATAACTTTATTGAGCATTTCTTTATCTTGCAACTTCTCTAGTGCTTCATCTGGTAAAATAATTTCATCCTCTATGTTATCCCCAAAATTTTCTTCCTCTTTATCAAGGCTTGAAAACATGACAACTTTCCTTTTCCTTAAATAATCAGTGACTGTATTTCGTGCTATTATAAAAATCCATGTCTTAAATTGAGACTTGCCCATATCAAAACTTTCTAGTTTTTTCCACACTTTTATAAAAACCTCTTGAACTACATCTTCTGTCTGTGTATCTTTTATAAAACGTGAAGTGAAGTTATATATAGAAGAAGTATACTTTTCTATTAGTATTTTAAGTGAATGCTCGTCCCCCTCTAAGTATTTCTGTATTAGGATATGGTCTTCTTCCATCACTCTAATATACTACCAAACTACCTCTGGCCAAAATATCTCTAATTTGGAACTATTTTGATCATTTATTTATTATATTTTGGATGCTCCTCATTTATAGATAGAGCATAGTTCGCATAGCGCGACATTGCAAAAAGAATTGAGGAAAGACGGTTAAGATATGCGAGAGTTACCAGTCCAACCTTACTCCCTCCGCCATCTACTACAGAAATAATTCTCCTCTCACACCTACGAGATAGTGTTCTACTATAATCAAGCTCCGCGCTCAAAACACTCCCTCCTGAAACAGTAAAGGATTTTATCGGTGGGAGAATATTGCTTATATGACTTATAATATCTTCAATTTTATTTAAATCAATCTTTTTTACGGTCATTGGTGAACCTGCCATCTCAGCCTGAATAATGAATAGGGTCTGCTGAATATTGTTTAATATATCGCTATACGGAATTTTTCTCCTTGAACTTACTACTATCTTTAACTGCTCATTACTCGCGTAAACTTTCACTATACCTATATATGCGTTTAGCTCATCTAAAACACCAAGCGCCTCAATGATATCTGAACTTTTGGAGATGCGCCCTTGTTCGCAGTGAAAAAGTGTCGTAGTTCCACTATCCCCAACTCCTGTGTATAAGGATGGCTTTTGTTTTTTAATTTTTGATTTTTGATTTGGTATCATAAACCCATTATAACAATATAGATTAAAACCGATACTATTGACTTTTCTACAAAATACATTATAATATATACAAATAATGTTCAAAAATGAACATATAAAAAAAATTTAAATTATGAGAAAACTGGTATTGATTGTAAGTGATTTCGATTGCGTGGATAATGAAAATATATCCTATGCAGCTAAGGAGATTGTGTTAATTGAAGATTTGGGTATGAAGGAAGAGCGTGTCAGATTTTTCCACCGACGATTTCAAAGTAAACTACTAACCTTGGGTAGAATTCTTAAAGAAGAAAGGCGTGCTGAAATACACGTAATATTCCAAAAAAGAATTAAACCTAAAAAGGTGGTTAAACTGATTAATCACATTTCAAAAAAAATGGAAAATGGGATTTTAGTATTCTCGTCTACCCTCGTTTAAAATTATTTCAAACCAAATTTAAAAAAATTGTTCTATGAAAAGTATTGTATTGTTTGTTTCCCCTTTCGTCGACAAAAAAAATCGACCAATTTATGAAAAGCTAATAAGAGGAACTATCCTCCGAGATGACCTAAATGTAAATTTGAAATTTATTTACGAGGAGACTAATAACTTGGCCATTAATCTTTGGCTCAAAATAAAGAAAAATGAGTCAAAAGTTGTAGTATTCCACAAATGTCAGGCAACAGTCGTGAAAGAACACCATGATATATTGGAAAAACAAAAAGGGACAGGTAGAATGTTATTTTTTCACAATGAAACATCGGGTGTACTTGATGAAAAAATAAGAGACAAAGTAAAAACACTTAATACTTTGAAATTCCTTCCAGTGCAAATTGCATTAATGGTTGGATAAAAAATTACAAAAAAAACGGTACCTTTCGGTTGCCGTTTTTTTTACGTATAAATGGTTATTTATTATAAAATCCTATAGCCTCCGTCATATTTTTATACCCATCTTTTTTAAGTAAATTTGCCAGATCCTTATTAATTTTCCCAACAATACTTGGACCCTCGTAAACCATACCTGTTATCATTTGAACTAGAGTTGCTCCCCTCTTTATCTTTTCATAAACATCCCTTGCCTCAAATATTCCTCCGCAACCGATTATGATATATCTATCTTTATATTTTTTATAAACTTCTGTAATAAGATTATTGGAAAGTTGTTCTGTAGGTTTACCACTAAAGTTACCTTTGCCTGCCAATCCTACCTCTTCTTTGTCTAGAAAAATATTGTCTCTATTTTTTACTAAGTTTGACATTATAACTCCAGAAACCCATTTATAATCCTTGGCCACTTCTAGAAGAGCAAAAGTTTCTATTATGCTTTTCTCTGCATGCATTTTTATAAATAATGGTTTATTAAAGTTTAGATAAGAAAGTTTATTCAGAAGAATTGAAAAACCGATAGGGTCATCAAACTTCTCTTTAAGATTTTCAATGTTGATCAGGTTCGGGCAAGAAATATTTAATTCAAAATAATCAAAATAGTCTGACTTAATAGCATCCCCAAAAGATATAAAAACGTCGTCTGCCATATCTTCTATTTTTTTATAAGGCTTGTTCGTAGAACCGATACTTATACCTAGAGGAATACTTCCCTCTCTTCTTTTTCCTATCTTTTTTAAAACTAATTTAATCCCTTCACTTTTAAAACCTTTGTTTACAAGAAGCGACTTAGACTTAGGAAGCCTGCCTAGCATGGGCTTAGGATTACCTGCATAAGGTAAATTTGTAACTGTACCTATAGTATGGAAACCAAAACCTATGACAGGGAGTATGTCTATAAGGTCTGCATCATAATCAAAACCGGCGGCAAGACCTACCGGATTCTTAAAATTTATTCCTAAAACTTTTTGATTCAGAATAGAGTTCTCATAAATAAAAATTTTTCCAAACAGATTTTTAACAAATTTTATACTCCCAAAATAATTCCCTGTTTTAAGGAAAAAATTATGTACATCATCAGCCGGATATTTAAAGAGTATCGGTTTGATAATTTTTCTATATATGAATCCAGTCATTTTATTGCTCTGTTGTTACTCCATCATATTCTTCCTCGTTTGCTTCTGCCATGGCTTTACTCTCTCTTATGATGCCATCCTTGTGGTGAGCAGGACTATATATTGTATAAAGCTTTAAACCACTTGCTCCTGCAATTACATTGTGACTTGAACCAGATGGGACTATTACAGCATCTCCATCTTTTACTACATATTCTGTCTCGTTTATTATCACTTTTCCATCACCATTTTCAAAACGGAAAAATTGATCATTATCAGGATGTACTTCCATCCCTATATCTTCATTTGATCCTAAACTCATAAGTACGAGCTGGCAATGTGCCCCAGTGTATAAAACTTTCCTAAAATTACTATTTTCTACTGTTAAACTCTCTATGTTATCTTTGTATCCTTTTTTCATAAATTAATTTTATTTTAACTAATAATCTCACTAATTGTACTACCTTTTTTGTAAATAATTAAATCATAATTTGACGTAGACCACGTTTTCTGTAAAGAATCTAGTATTCTCCAAGTCTCTATAACTTCTTCACTCGTTGAGAATAAACTATGATCCCCATTCATGGCATTATATAATACCTGTTCATATGCTTCAGGGAGAGCACTATAATGATCCTTGAATGAGAAGTTTAATGCGTGCTTGCTTACTTGATGTTCATACCCAGGACGCTTGGCCCATACAGAGAATGATATCCCCTCATCTGGCTGAAGCTTCAAGAGTAATTCATTGGATTCATGATCGCTTCCCTTTTTATAAAAAATTTTAATTTCAGTAAATTTATCTTTTAATGCTTTACCGGTTGTCAGATTAATCTCGACACCTTCCCATTTTGGGTCGCTTGATTCTAATTCAATTGAAGCAAAAGTCTCCGTCATACTTTTTTCATTTCCTACCTCTTGCCTATATCCACTATACTGTCCACGCTTTACACTTAAAGATGAGTCATTTTCTTTTATATGAAGTTTATTTAAAGCTTCATATCTCAATCGAGGAACTTCCTCTATATCTTCATTTTTTGGCATATCCATCAATGTTAATGCTAGAAGCTGTAATAGATGACTTTGTATGAGATCACGAAGTGCGCCTGTCTGCTCGTAAAAGTTTGCTCTTCCTTCTATTCCTATCTCTTCACTAACTATTACTTCTATTCTACTAATAAAGTCTTTATTCCAAGTTCTTTTAAATAATGAGTTACCACCTCGAAAGACTATTATATTCTGTGCAGTCTCTTTTGCCATATAATGGTCAATGCGATAAACTTGCTCCGACTTAAAGTACTCTTCTATATGAGATGATAAATCTTTTGCACTTTCCAAATCGGTTCCAAAAGGTTTTTCCAATAACAGTTTAGTGCATGCTTTGTTTGCTAAACCAGACTCTCCTATTAAACCTATAATCCTTTTCGATGTAGCTGGTGGTACAGAAAGATAAAATAAATACTCTGCATTTGACCCAAACTCTTTCTCAATTTCCCCTAGTTTATTTTCTAGTTTTTTATAATCTTTAATATCTTCTAAATCCATTTGAAAAAACTCTGTATTCTCTCTCAGATATTCTTTGTTTGAAGTATTTTTTAACAAATCATCTATAGCAATATCACTTTTACGTGTCACCCCTAATATCTTAAATTGTGAGGGTATCATACCAGTCTTTGCTATCTCCCCTATAGCAGGGAGAAGCTTTCTTTTGGATAAGTCGCCAGTTATACCTACTATTATTAATATTGTCGGTTTGTTATTTTTCATCTTAGTATTAATTCGTAATTCGTAATTCGTAATTTTTAATTGTTAATCTTGTGTCCACCAAAAGCATTTCTCATTGATGCAAGCAATTTAGTAGCAAAATTAACTTTACCATTTTGTGAGGCAAGTCTGACATCAAAAGATGTCTGTATTGCTGGAGCCTCTATACCAAATTCTTTTGCAGCTTCGAGAGCCCAGCGTGCTTCACCTGACTCTGCTACAACACCCTCTACACCATTTTGTTCAGGATTATCTTTCAATATATCGCGAGTTAATTCATTTAACCACGAAGTTATCACGCTCCTATGCTGCCACACAACTCCTGCTTTATACAAATCTATATTCTTGTATGGACCTTCCTTTAAAAGCCTATACCCTTCAGCTAGACTCTCCATCATTCCATATTCTATAGCATTGTGAACCATCTTCACATAATGACCTGAGCCACTTTCACCAAAGTATTCATAATACCCAGTAGGCTCTTTTAAGGTTTCTAGTACAGGTTTAATAATCTCATATGAATCTTTATCTCCACCTACCATCATCGAAAATCCATTCTGATAACCCCAAACCCCACCTGACGTTCCTATGTCCAGATATGTAGACCCACTCTCTCGCACCTTCTCTCCTCTCCTTTTTGTATCACTCCATTTAGAATTTCCACCATCTATCAATATACTTCCCTTGGGAACCAAAGAAAGCCATAAATCAAGCTCACTATCTACTACATCCGATGGGACCATAATCCAAATAATTACCTGGTCATCACCAAAGGATGAAACTACTTCTTCTTTTGTATAAGCACCTATCATACCTAGCTTCTTCATATCATCTACTAAACCACTGCTCCTATTTGAAGCTACTACAATATGCCCTCCTTCATGAAGTTTTCTGGCTATTTGCGAACCCATTCTACCTAAACCTGTAATTGATATTTTCATCCCGTTAGAGATAGGAAATCATTAGACTTCCGTACCTTATAAATTAAATTTAATAATATAGACCTAGTAACTTATTTATTATACCCCCGCTTTATTTAAAATAATCATTTCTAACGGGATTCATCTGCTCTGTAGTCCGTAAAAATTGTTAACAATGGGACACTTTTCAATATTTGAGCTGGTTGTTCATCTATTGATATTTCTTTCTCTAGTTTTTCAATCATTGGCCACTTCATATCACCCACAGCAAAAAGTACTGCTTCATCTAAACAAGAAATAACTTTCCCTGTTATAGTAATTCTATCATATTGATGTGTATCATATGCACATATTAACTCATTGGAATTTACTGCTTCTGTGTGTGGCAATATACCAGCAGTATGACCATCAATACCCATACCAAAAATCCCTATTTTATAATCTGCTTTATCTAATTCTATCTTAATTTTTTCTCTTAATTCTATTGTTGTGTCTTTAAAGCTTTTCCCAATAAGGAAAGGTATTGACTTTGCTTTTGGCACATCAAAACCAGACTCTAATAATTGAAACCAATTAGAATCAGGATGATTTACCTCACCATACCTCTCGTCGGTTAGAGTTATCACAAGATCACCCTCATGTTCTTTATTTATCCTTTCAGCTATTTTAGTTTCAATTTTGATAGAAGATCCACCAGAAAGAAACCATAACACTCTTTTACCTTCCAATAGCTTAGTATTTATAGAATGAGATATGGAATCTACTATATCTTCGATGTTATTAAAATTTTTAATATTTAGACTCATATGGTTTGATTTAAATACAAAAACATTAAATTAATTAATTTCTATAAACACATCTTCTTTAGCGAATCGAATCTTCTTGCCTGCTGCATCCATATCATCTACTGATCTATATCCTAATACTATTATCATTTTAGATTCTAGATCTAAAGAAGAAAGTCCTAGCAATTCATCAAGCTTAGCTTTATCAAATCCTTCCATAGGGCAAGCATCTATGCCAGATATGGCACAGACTGTGAGAAGATTGCCAGCGGCAAGATATAATTGGCAGCTAGCCCAACCTCTCAAATCCTCCATAGTTCTTCCCTTGAAACTTCCTTTCATCATTTTACTAAACCCATCCAAATTCGAAATATCAATATTCTTTTCCTTTGCTACAAAATTAATATATTCATCTATTAGATTATCATCAATATTCTTTTTGTTTGCAAAAACCAGAAGGTGAGATGCATCTGTTGTCTGTGACTGCCCATAGGCTGCCTCACGAATTTTCTCCCTCATTTCCTTGTTCTTCACTATTATAAATTTCCATGGTTGTAATCCATAAGATGATGGGGACAGACGTAATGCATCTAATAAACCCTCAAATGTCTCCCCATCAATCTTCTTGTCTATATCAAACTTCTTTGTGGCATATCTCCATTTCAATGCCTCTATTATATTTTTCATCCCAATTTGAAATTATAC